>JBCCHR010000086.1:0-10114 GCA_039028655.1 Bacteroidota bacterium | reverse complement strand
TTTCTTAAAAACAGACACATAATCCAATTGTTCCAACGCTTCCCACAAACCAAATTTTATAGGACCTAATCTGTAGATATGCTTAAACTGATCATTCCTAAAATCAAACTGATAATCTTGTACCACAGCCAAGGCAACACCAAACCCCAAGAAAAGCAGGGCAAATTCCAATGCAAAAAAATTGAGCGTCAATTTCTTATTCTGAAAATCGATATCAAACCCATTGATCACATTTAGCAGAAGAAACATGGCCGCGACAAACAACCCGGAAGCCACAAGCGTTTTCCAAATCGGGCGACGACCTTGTGTAATATGGACATCTACCTGCCTGTCTTCTTTTTGAACCAAACGTTCTTTAGAAGACACTAAACTGGCTTTCATTTCCGCATCCGCATCGTAAAACTCAATATCCAGTTGCTCCGCTATCTCCTTCCCGATGCGTTGTGCATCTTTATAGAGCCAAAAGGTATCAATCTTGAAATGCCGATTACCATCATACCAAAGGTTGAGCTGATAATTATCGTCCAAATTGGAAAACAGGGATACGTAATTTAAATTTTGAAACCTTTTCCATGTACCAACTTTGAAGATTCCTACCCGGGTAACCGCCTTGTATCTTTTGGTGCCAAAATCAAAATAGAAGTCCTCAATTCGAGAAAAATAGATGCCTATAACTACCAAAGGCAAAATCAAAAGGAAGGAAACGATCAATACCAGCCCTCGATGTTCGACCCCTGCAGAGAAGAACTTTACCCATGCATGATAGCCGCAATAAATGGCAAGCGCAAAACATGAGTAAGGAAACAAGAGCTTCCAAAATGCTTTGTGCCCCTTAGAAACATATATGTCGTCTTTTCCGGGTGCCATAAAGCAATATTACAAAACTCATCCTGAAAGACTGGCAAAAAAAACGCCCCTCCAAAATGGAAGGGCGCACTGTAATATTCTAGTAAAAGAGGCTTAGTCTGCCAATACGATCACTTTGTTATCGTGCATCTGCACTGTCCCACTATTGATCTCCAATACCCATTTTCCGTCGTCCTGAGTAAACTTGTTCTCATAACCTTCGGAAATGGTTGGCTCACCGGCAAACTTCACTTTTCCTGCTCCCAACAACGAAACGATGGGGGCGTGATTGTTCAACATCTGAAATTCTCCATCCACACCGGGCACGGTAACCGAAGTTACTTCTCCGCTTACCAACGATGCTTCAGGGGTTACGATCTCTAAGTACATGCTTCTTAGTTTTCAATTATGCTTCGGCCAACATTTTCTCTCCGGCCTCGATCGCTTCTTCGATGGTTCCCTTCAAGTTGAAAGCCGCTTCCGGTAGGTGATCCAATTCACCATCCATGATCATGTTAAATCCTTTGATGGTGTCCTTGATATCCACCAGGATCCCAGGGATACCGGTAAATTGCTCGGCCACGTGGAACGGCTGAGAAAGGAAACGCTGTACTCGACGCGCACGTCCTACCGCTAATTTGTCTTCCTCACTCAATTCTTCCATACCAAGGATGGCAATAATATCTTGTAGTTCTTTATAGTGCTGTAGCAGCTCCTTTACTCGTTGGGCACAGCCGTAGTGCTCATCACCGAGGATATCGGCTGTAAGGATTCGAGATGTAGAATCCAGCGGATCCACCGCAGGGTAGATTCCCAGCTCGGCAATCTTACGAGACAATACCGTAGTTGCATCCAGGTGAGCAAAGGTAGTTGCAGGCGCCGGGTCGGTAAGGTCATCCGCAGGTACGTAAACCGCCTGTACCGAAGTAATCGAACCTCGCTTGGTCGAAGTAATTCGCTCCTGCATCGCACCCATCTCGGTAGCCAGTGTTGGCTGGTATCCTACCGCAGAAGGCATACGACCCAAAAGTGCCGATACCTCAGAACCGGCCTGTGTAAATCTAAAGATGTTGTCTACGAAGAACAGTACATCTTTCCCTTGTCCGTCTCCTGCTCCATCACGGAAATACTCAGCAATGGTCAATCCGGAAAGCGCCACACGTGCACGTGCTCCGGGAGGCTCGTTCATCTGTCCAAATACGAAGGTTGCCTTCGATTCTTTCATAGCTGCCTTGTCCACTTTGCTCAGGTCCCATCCGCCGTCTTCCATAGAGTGAAGGAAGTCGTCACCGTACTTGATAATTCCGGACTCCAACATCTCACGAAGCAAGTCGTTTCCTTCACGAGTACGCTCTCCTACTCCTGCAAAAACAGACAAACCACCGTGTCCTTTAGCAATGTTGTTGATCAATTCCTGGATCAATACTGTTTTCCCTACTCCGGCTCCACCAAACAATCCGATCTTACCTCCTTTTGCATACGGCTCGATAAGGTCGATTACTTTAATACCGGTAAAAAGCACTTCGGTAGAGGTCGAAAGGTCCTCAAATTTCGGTGCTTCACGGTGGATCGGTAGTCCGTTGTCACCCGCTTTAGGAAGGTCTCCAATTCCGTCGATCGCATCACCAATTACGTTGAAAAGACGTCCGTACACCTCTTCACCGATCGGCATTTGGATGGGTGCTCCCGTGGCAACGGCATCCACACCTCGGCTCAATCCGTCGGTTGAGTCCATCGAAATGGTTCTCACCGTACTTTCACCAATGTGTGACTGAACTTCCAGCACCAATAGGTTACCGCCGTTATCAACTTCCAGCGAATCGTAAATTTTAGGAAGATCGACTCCGTCTGCAAACTCAACATCCACAACCGGACCGATAATTTGTGCAACTTTTCCTTTTACCTGTGACATTCTATAAGGGTTTATTTTTTAGTTATCTCGGTAGGCCAAAAACGGCCTGTTTTTTAACGGTGCAAAGATATGTTTTTCTTCATCAAAAATACCATCAAAACCACAAAATTTTAATGGGGTTTTTTCGAGGCAAATTACGCAGCCTAAGGGAGCTACATTTTCTTGGCGGGCCCCTCCTTCGCTACCTCTGGTAGCACTGGAGGACCGGGCTTTCCGGGTTACACGCCTGCCCGTCCGTAGCCGGACGGCGAAGGCGGGGTAACTTCCTTCAATCCCTGCCCGGGTTACTGCAAATAGCATGATCCTTCATCCACCGAAGCTTTAGCGAAGGTGGACAATCCCTGCCCGGATGGAATGCATACAACTTGCGCTCCCTTTATGTTCAGTCAAACCCGGAGATCTCAATCATACAACGACACCCCCCTTACTCCCCCCTCAAGGGGGGAATTCTTAATTCTTCGTTGATATTTTATGACTAACTTTATACTTAGTCATTTAAGACTTATTGAATTTAGACCATTGAGCAGAAAACAAAACCTTTCTAATTTAAAGACTGAGAAAGAAGGAATCAGAGTCCTCAAATCATTGCTTCCTTCCTTTTTTGTTCCCAACAAGCAAGAAAAGATATTTCTTTACCAGATTTCTAATATTGACTATCGAAAATATTCCAGAAGCATTGATGGCGTTTTGCTCAACGTTTCTTCGATGTGTGAAGTAAAATCAACAGATGATTTTCTTTTTATTGAGATAAAAACAACACGATCAAAGTCAGTTACAGAGTTACCTTTTGGAGTTTTCTTTGGATTGACTAAAAACGAGGAAGATCTTTTCAAATCTATTATCAATTACAGACTCTGTATTGTGCACGTTCTACTCGATGATTATTACCTAATTAAATTTGACGAATATAAAAACCTAATTCGCAGCAAGAGAGTTCAGTATCAAATTAATTTCAAGAAGAAAAAATAGCTTGAACAAAAAATCCCCTCTTGAGGGGGGTCAGGGGGGTGTTTTCAGAATAAAAATAAAACAAATAAGTTATTCCACCGTCACGCTCTTCGCCAGGTTACGCGGTTGGTCCACGTTGCGATCGAGCATCACGGCAATGTGATACGACAGTAGTTGTAAGGGAATGGTAGTGACCAGCGGACTCAAACTCTCCGTCGTCTTTGGCACTTCCATAATATAATCGGCCAAAGCCTTCACCTGGGTGTCGCCCTCCGTTACCACAGCGATGATCTTCCCGTTTCGCGCTTTGATCTCTTCAATATTACTCACCACCTTTTCATAGTGGTTGCTGTTCACCGCGATCACCACCACAGGCATTTGCTCGTCGATAAGTGCGATCGGGCCATGCTTCATTTCGGCGGCGGGATACCCTTCGGCATGTATGTAGGAGATCTCCTTGAGCTTCAAGGCACCCTCCAGGGCGACGGGGAAGTTGTATCCTCTTCCGAGGTACAAGAAATTGGCCGCATCCTTGAAAACTTCTGCAATCTCTTTGATCCTGTCTTCACTTTGCAAGGCTTCCTGCACATGATCCGGGATCATTTCCAGCTCCCTCAGGTGTTTCATATACACACTCTGAGAGATCGTTCCGGTAGTATTGGCGATCTTCAATGCGATCATGGTAAGCACCGTGATCTGGGTGGTAAATGCCTTGGTAGAGGCCACCCCAATTTCGGGACCGGCGTGGGTATAGGTACCACTATGGGTTTCGCGCGAGATCGTAGATCCCACCACATTACAAATACCATACACAAAGGCGCCTTTCTCCTTAGCCAGCTTGATCGCCGCCAGGGTATCGGCCGTTTCCCCACTTTGTGAGATCGCGATCACCACATCTTTTTCGGTAATGATCGGGTTTCTGTATCTAAACTCACTGGCGTACTCCACCTCTACCGGGATGCGTGCAAGGTCTTCGAATATATATTCGGCTACTAGTCCGGCATGCCAGGAAGTACCTCAGGCCACGATAATGATCCGTTCGGCATTGGTGAATTTCTTGATATAATCTTCCAATCCACCTAGTTTGATGATCCCCTGCTTGGCTAGCAGACGTCCACGATAGGTGTCTTTGATCACGGATGGCTGCTCGTAGATCTCCTTCAGCATAAAATGGTCGAAACCACCTTTTTCGATTTGTTCCAGGTTCAATTGCAGTTCCTGGATGTAGGGGTCTACCAGGCTATCATCCTTGATCTTTCTTACTTTCACCCCCTTGTTGAGCCTGATAATGGCCATCTCTTCGTCTTCCAGGTAGATCGCATTGTTGGTAAATTCGATAAAGGGTGTGGCATCACTGGCCACAAAGAATTCTCCGTCGCCAATTCCAATGGCCAACGGGCTTCCCAATTTGGCCACCACGATCTCGTCGGGCTTATTTCGGTCAAAAAGTGCAATCGCGTAGGCTCCAACCACCTGGTTCAAAGCAATCTGTACCGCTTTTCCCAGTTTTACCTTTTCCTCTTTCTTGATCTCTTCGATAAGGTTTACCAGTACTTCTGTGTCGGTATCACTCTGGAACGAATAGCCTCGGTTGAGCAATTCCTTTTTGATAGAAGCATAGTTTTCGATGATCCCGTTGTGGATGATCACCAGGTCTCCGCTATTCGAATAATGCGGATGGGAGTTGATGTCGTTCGGAACTCCGTGCGTTGCCCATCGGGTATGGCCAATGCCCAGACTTCCATGAGTTTTTATCTCGTTCTCAACGCGGCTTTCCAGATCGGCTACCTTGCCTTTGGTTTTGGAGACTACAATGTCGGTTCCGTCGTAAAGTGCCACTCCTGCACTGTCATATCCTCGGTATTCGAGGCGTTTCAATCCGTTCAAAATGATGGGATAGGCTTCAGCTTGACCAATGTAACCAACAATTCCACACATAGGCTGGGTTTATTCGGGTTCGGTATAAAAGATTTGTAGTTTGAGGCGTTTGTTTTCGTTGGTGGTATTATTCCCAAAAAGCACCGTACCCTGTGGCGAGATCACCCCGGAGGCAGGGACTTGGTCTATGATAAGTTCCGGTCTTGGCACCAGGTCGGTTTCGAGGTTTTGGAAATCCGCTTCTGTCACATTCTGCGACACCATCAATCCCAGGGCCACGTTAGTAGAATCCCTGTTGATCAGGTTACTCAAGTGGGACGTGATCTTGATCTTGTAGAAGTCACCAAATTCATCACTGCCACGCTCCAATCGCCCAAGGTGTTCGGTGATGGCGTCCACCGGAAGGTTATTGGAGGTAATATCTAGTTCGAAGTCGATCAAACGACGGTTATTCTCGGCATCGAAGATAAATAGGCGTTCCGGTTCATTGGCTCCGCCCTGGATCCTGTCCTGATCCACATAGAAAATAAGATTGGCTTCGTTGATGAGCCATTCTCTGTCTCGCAAGTCTTCCAACTCGTCGGCGATACCATTGCCGTCGGCGTCTTCACCAAACAGCTCTATGATCGTCATCGCACCGGCTCCTCCTTTTACATAGAGGGTCTCTTCTCCCTCGGCCGTATTGGCATTGGTGAGGGCGTCGTTGATAGCCAACGGAATATTGTTCTCATAGGTGTTTACCGAAATGGTATTGAACAAGATCTCCAGATCGCCCGGAAACTCTTCCAGACCTTCATCTTCACAAGTTTCATTGCCATTGAGCGACTTGAAGGTATAATAGATATTGATGCGCGCATCATTGAGTGCGTCGCTATCGCCGTCGTTCAAATTCAGTAAAAACAAATTTCCGTCATCCGTAGTGGAAGTTACTTCAAAATAAAGTCCGCGGAAGTACTCCCTAAAGTTGTTGTTGTTCAATAAAGCCAAGGTACCTTCCTGATCGATGATCTTTTCCTGGAAGAACTCTTTAGGCAATTGCACCCGGATCCCAGGGGGCACCGTTTGCGGGACTTGCTCGACCTGTCCTTGCTCATTGGTTTGGTTCACGAAAATGGTATGCGCCTCGGGCGAGGGTGTAAAATTCTCGATGGTAAACATGAGGTTGTTCACTCCTCCTGTAATGATCTGATCCCTGAACATTGGCCCCTGGCTGGAGTAATAGTTTTGAGGCTCTTCAAAATTGGTCTCGGGGTCAAAGTCGCGTAAGAAGAAATCCGACTCATAAATAGAGATGTTCACAGGGCTGCTTCCAAAAACCGAATCCAATGTAAACTCTGTGGTTTCTCCGGTTACCGTAGAGGTATTGAAAAAGGGCAAGTAAAGCACCACGCTATCCAACACCGTACAATCGCCAAAGTTGGGATCGGTATCACCGGGACCAAGAGTTACCTGAGATAGCAGGCTGGCACTGGTTTTTCCATATACAGGGTCGTTGTAAACACCAAACTGATATACCGGCAGTCCATTGGACTGCACCGATGGAATGCGCTTGCTGTAGGCGATCACCGTTCTGGTATCGTCAAATTCAGTGGTAAAGTTTTGATCGATGATGTTGGTGTCGATGTTGCTGAATTCTTCTTCACAAGACGCCAGTGCAATAATTAGAACCATGACTACCCCAATTCTGGGTAAGAGATACTTCATCTTCATAGGTACAAACAGTGTTTCTTACTCTAATACTTTGGATTGATAAAAGTCTAAATACGCCTGAGAAAACTCTTCTTTATTATGATACTTTAACACTGGCTTTTCAAGATTTTTAAGATATCCTTCCAACTTCGAATCCAATTCGCTGGACCCTATCACCACGGCATCACTGTGATCGATGGCCGTTTTCATCACGTTGAAATAATCGGGACTTGACAAATGTTCGATTACCGAAGGTTCAATGCCATCAAATTTGATCTTGTCGATCATGGTGGCGTCCAAGGTATTGTCGAATCCCTGGTTGTACACGGAAGTAACGATCTTACTGTTCTCGAACAACGGTTCGTTATTGTAATAGGTCTTGAGGTAGAGCGGAAGGAATGATGCCAACCAACCGTGCACGTGGATCACATCCGGCGACCAATTGAGTTTCTTCACGGTTTCGATCACTCCTTTTGCAAAGAAAATGGCACGCTCATCGTTATCTTCAAAGAAGTTCCCATCTTCGTCGGCATAGGTTGCCTTTCTCTTGAAGTAATCCTCATTATCGATAAAGTATACCTGCATTCTTTCCTTCGGAATAGAAGCCACCTTAATGATAAGTGGCATATCCAGGTCATTAATCACAAGGTTCATTCCGGAAAGCCTGATTACCTCGTGGAGTTGATGACGACGCTCGTTGATATTCCCGTAGCGTGGCATGAAGATTCTAATTTGTCCGCCGTTGTTGTTCACCATTCGGGGGGCTTCAAACGACATGGAAGAGATCTCGGTTTCCGGTAAATAAGGGATTACTTCCGAAGACACATACAAGATTCTTTTATCTTTCATCATAAGTGATTACTTTTTTCGGAGGTGAGCCCTGCAAATGCGGAATAATAACTATCTTTTCCATCGAATGCATAACAGCCAAACTCACTTCCTGAATACAATACGTAACTGGCCTGTTGTTAAAGCATGCAAAATTACGAAATTTTATGCAGATAGGGCGTAATAACTTAATTTTGGCCCATTTTTGTACCCTATGATATACCGAGAACTTCCCGAACTGCAAAAAGAGATCTCCCGTCTTCGAAAAAACAATCGATCCATTGGGTTTGTTCCTACCATGGGTGCGCTACACCAAGGTCATTTGTCGTTGGTTTCCAAAGCATTAGCTCAAAACGACGTGGTGATCGTGAGTATTTTTGTGAATCCAACTCAGTTCGATCGAGCAGGCGACCTGAAGAACTACCCCCGCACCGTCGATGCCGATGCCAGGTTGTTAGGGACATTGCAGGGTACCATCCTGATCTATGTCCCCACCCCTGAAGAAGTGTATAAGGGAGAGGTCAAGGCAAAAAAATATCGGTTTGGCGGGCTCGAACACCAGATGGAAGGAAAGTTTCGCGACGGTCATTTTGATGGTGTGGGAACCGTGCTCAACCTGTTGTTCCGATCACTCACACCGCACAAAGCCTATTTTGGAGAGAAGGATTTTCAGCAATTGCAGATCGTACGCAAACTGGTCGAGATCGAAAAACTGCCCATCGAGATCATCGGTTGCCCCATTGCCCGGGAACCACACGGAATGGCGATGAGCTCACGGAACAAACGACTATCACAAACTCAATTTAAAGAAGCCGCCCTCATTCATCAAACACTTTCTCAAGTACAAAAAGACTTTTCCGAACGATCCATACCCCAGCTAAAACATTGGGTAGAACAGGCCTTCGCCCAAAATCCCCACTTAGAACTGGAATATTTCGAAATTGCCGCCGTGAAGAACCTGCGCCCTGCATTGCGTAAGCGAAGCGGTAATGACTACCGTGCGTTTATTGCTGCATTTGCCGGGGAAGTTCGCCTGATCGACAATATGGACCTGGCGTAAGTTCTTCAGCATAAAAAACCCTAGCACAAGATTCGTACAATTAAATTATCTTTGCGCCATGCTAATACATGTAGTAAAATCAAAAATACATCGGGTTAAGGTAACGGGAGCCGACCTCAACTATATAGGCAGTATCACCATTGATGAAGACCTGATGGACGCCGCCAATATCGTGCAGGGTGAGAAAGTGCAGATCGTTAACAACAACAATGGCGAGCGTCTGGAAACCTACGCAATTCCGGGCCCGAGAAACAGCGGAGAGATCACATTGAATGGAGCGGCAGCGAGGAAAGTAGCCCCGGGAGATGTGCTCATTTTGATCACTTACGCCATGATGGACATTGAGGAGGCCAAATCTTTTAAGCCGGCCCTGGTGTTCCCGAACGAAGCCAACAACCTACTCAACTAGTTTGAACAAACGCCTTTCCAAATTCCTGCAGATCACCATACCCATAGCCCTTGGGATATTCCTAATGTGGTATGTGTATTCCAAATACACCCCCGAACAGCGTGAAGAAGTGTTTTCCTATTTTCAGAACGCCCATTATGAGATCGTGGCATTTGCAGTATTATTGAGTGTGATAAGTCATGTAATTCGAGCCTACCGTTGGAACTATATGCTGGCCCCTATGGGCTACCGTCCCAAATTGGCCAACAACTTCATGGCCGTTAGCATTGCCTACCTCATGAATATCTTTATCCCTAAAAGTGGTGAGGTTTCTCGGGCGCTGGTCATGACCAAGTATGAGGACATCCCCTTCGACAAAGGCTTTGGCACTATTATTTCCGAACGAGTGGTCGATCTGGTATTGCTATTCGTATTTACACTCATCGCCCTATTGCTCCAATACGACTTACTTTATGAATACCAGATCGACCACTCGTTCGGAAATAATAGTGCCAAAGCCTTTGTCGAAGGGGATGCCCTCATACTTGGTCATGACCAGCGCCCG
>JBCCHR010000085.1:0-10162 GCA_039028655.1 Bacteroidota bacterium | reverse complement strand
TTCTATGAATTCCTTTTGATGATGTGGTAAAGATCGGAAGTCGCGGCAGCAACCGCTGTTGGAATTGTAACAGAATCTGGAAGATATGTAACGGGCCAGCTATAAATAGAAAAGCCACCACAAAGTGATGACTTTTCGCCCCAAATTTGATTGACCCACCCGTAGAGTAGGCCAACCTACTTATGTATATCAAAGCTATAAAAAATATCGATGCGTGCTGCTACCTACGGATGCAATGTAGTGTAGATCTTCATAAAAAAATTCCTACAAAACTCTGAAAAACAGCTATTTGTACAATATATATAGGAATATACCTACGGCTGCCAGGTCGATCTTTAACGTAAGTTTATCATTTCGGTCACCGCCTAAGGTGTTATTTGTTGTGATAGTCGGCCGGCTCACTCGTGTTATTTCCTTGGGCGTAGGTCGTCGTCGTGAATCCCTGGTGGATCCCGTAAGCTCCTGTTTCTCCTTTCTTGTTGACGGCAATATAACCTACCTGGAAATCCTTGTAATTAGGGTTTTTGCTCACGATTCTTCCAATGGCTTCCTCACAGGCCTCTTGCGGCGTTCGCCCTTGACGCATAAGCTCGACGATCAGGAAACTCCCTACGGTTTTCAAAACCTCTTCGCCCAATCCGGTAGCCGTGGCACCACCAATCTCATTATCGATAAATAGCCCAGAACCAATGATGGGGGAATCTCCAACGCGACCGGCCATTTTGTAAGCGAGGCCACTGGTGGTGCACCCACCCGAAATGTCTCCGTTCTTATCGATCGCCAGCATGCCAATGGTATCGTGGTTTTCGATGTTGATGATGGGCTTGTATTGAGAGGTCTTTTTCCATTCTTCCCAGGCTTTTTTCGAGGCTTCGGTCAATAGATCTTCCTTCTTAAAACCTGCACTATACGCAAATTGTTCGGCGCCTTTTCCGGCCATGATCACATGGGGAGTGTCTTCCATCACTTTACGGGCCACCGAGATGGGATGGACAATGTTTTGCAGGTATACCACCGCTCCATAGTTGCCTTCCTTGTTCATAATGCAAGCATCGAGGGTTACATTGCCATCGCGGTCGGGGAGTCCGCCCAGGCCCACACTTTGCCCTTTTGCATTCGCCTCTTCCACCATACATCCTTGTTCAATGGCATCCAGGGCGGAACCTCCTGCTTCGAGCACTTCCCAGGCCTTGGCGGTGGCATTTTCCACATTCCAGGTGGCGATCACCATGGGGATGCTACCTGTGGATGTCGATGCAGTTGCCAGTGAGGTGTTTTTGCTGTCTTTGGTGGCACTATCGCAGGCCATTGCCGTGGAGCCCGCAACCAGTCCCAGACTGGTCAGTGAGGCATTTTGGATGAACTTTCTTCGTTTCATGGTGTTTGTATTTCAATTTCGTCTATAAATATCCAGGCTTTTCCGTCGTAGGGGTGTCCCAGGTGCCACTCGGGGACCGGTCCCAGGTTCTTCGCTACTATTTTCACATAGCGCGCACTATAATTATTCATGGCAAAGCCAGCGGTTTCGATTTTTATTTCTTCGGAATTATTTGCGCTGGCAAATTCGGTTTTGGGAAGCGATTTATAAAAAGTGTTCGGATTGGCCGACACCCAACATTCCACTTCCGTAGGTAAGAATATCCAACTCCGCTGGTCCTGAAGGAAATTTACCTTGATGGAGTCGATCGGTTTCACGCTGCCCAGGTCTACAATGGCGATCACGTCCTCATCCTGATAGCCTTGCCAGGCACCTGTGCGGAAATCGCGAGCACCTTTGATCCCGTCGATAAGGGCATCATTTCCACCGGCGTTGTATTGGTTGGCATATTGGGTTTCCAAAGTAATGCTGATGTTGGGATCGATCTTATAAAAAGGGGTGCTTAAGGTGGTGCTTTTTTGTCCGTTGAGTTCGGCGTAGGTATGTAGCACGCACTTCTCTGATAGTTTGAAGGGTTCCTTGTAGGGTTCAAATTCGGCGTTATCGATGCTGTAATAGATCATAGCTTCTTCGGAAGTGGCCCCCAGGGCAACCTCTGTTTCGTTTTTGAAGGCCACTTCGCCTCGAGCGATAAATGGAGCCGGGGTGATCAGGTCTTCGGATATTTCGGTGGTTGGGATCTGGTTATCCAGTGTGCCCCACTGCGTTGGCGTAGCCGAAAGCACAAATTCCAGGCTGCCACCGGCGGTGATCTCGTGGTGATAGAGATAGGTTCGATCCAGCGAATTACCATTCAGCAAAACATCTTCCACATAAAAATTGCCATCGTTGGCCCCTTGGGCAGTAATCGTGAATACCTGCCCGCTTTCGAGTTGTATACTTGCCTTTTCCACCAATGGACTCCCAATAATGTATTGATTGTTGCCGGGAGTCACAGGATAAAATCCTAATGCACTGAACACATACCATGCGCTCATTTGTCCGCAGTCCTCATTACCACTAATTCCATCCGGCGCATTGGTGTACAGTTCGGTGAGTATCTGGTGCACTTTTTCCTGTGTTTTCTGAGGTTTGCCAACGAAATTGTAAAGGTAGGCCATATGGTGGCTGGGCTCGTTCCCATGTGCGTATTGCCCGATGAGTCCGGTGATGTCGGCCTGGTCCCGTCCGGAAGTTTTACTCTCTACGGTAAAAAGTCGGTCCAGGTGGGCTTCGAGTTGTGGCTTGCCTCCCATCATTGTCATAAGCCCAGAAATGTCCTGTGGAACGTACAAACTATACTGCCAGGCGTTGGCCTCGGTGTAGTTGAAATTTACTTCGAAGGGGTCGAAAGGTCCAAACCACGTATTGCGAAATCGCCCCTGCATGAATCCGGTTTCGGGATTATAGAGATTCTTGTAGGACTGCGCCCGTTGTAAAAAACGACGTTCAATTTCGGGTTTGCTCATGGTCTTTGCCATCATGGCAATGGTCCAATCGTCATAGGCGTATTCCAGTGTTTTGGAAACCGATTCGCTCTCCTCTTCCACCGGGATAAAACCGGTTGCCTTGTAAGATTCCAGCCCCAAATGATCTCTTTTGGCACTATGAACCATGGCTTCCAAGGCTTTTTCGGCATTATAGCCACGTATGCCTTTTTGGTAGGCATCGGCGATCACCGGAACACCGTGATACCCGATCATGCAACCCGTATAATTGGCAGATAGGTCCCAAATAGGCAATATGCCACCCTCGTCGTATTTGGCCAGCATAGTATTGATAAAATCGTTGGTACGATCCTGCTCGATGAGCGTGTACAGTGGGTGGGCGGCCCGGTAGGTATCCCAAAGTGAGAAAACGGTGTAGTAGTCGAAATCCTTTGTTTGGTGTACTTCCAGGTCCATACCGCGGTAACGGCCATCCACATCCTGATACAAGTTAGGTGCGATCATGGTGTGGTACAGGGCGGTGTAGAAATTGGTTTTAATATCGTCGTCGTCGCTTTCGATCACGATCTTCTCCAGTTGTGTTTCCCAAAGGTCGTTGGCTTCCTGTTTAAGTTGTTCGAAAGAACGCGAACCAATCTCCGTTTCCAGGTTCTTCCTGGCGCCTTCGGCATCCACGGCAGAGATGCCAATAGACACATAGACCGGTTCGTTATTGGGGTTGTCCAATTCCAATCCGGCCATCCGGGAGCGTCGGTCGGGATTGCGATGGAAGAATGTTGGCATCTGCGCCGGGTGGGACAGTTTGATATGAAAGAACAAGCGTTGATCGGTGGCCCATGCCTCCGAGAACCGGAAGCCCTTGTATTCGTAGTCATTCACCTTGGTGATACCGTAATCCAGCAGTTTGTCCCGGTGTTCCAGGTCGATCATCAGGATCTGGTTTTGGGCACTTGGGTACTCGTAGCGATGCATTCCTGCCCGTTGGGTCACGGTAAGCTCGACGTGAATGTTGGTCGAATCCAGGTGGACCTTATAGAAGCCCGGAGAGGCCGATTCTTCGTCATGAGAAAAATGCGAGCGATAACCTGGCTGGCCGTTGGCCCCATTGTTAAAGATCATGGTATCTGTTGGCATTAACAAGATATCACCATAATCACTCACACCGGTACCGCTTAGATGGGTATGCGAAAACCCGTAGATGTAATTGTCGCTGTAGTGATAACCGCTACATCCGTCCCAACCGTCAAGCCGGGTATCAGGACTTAGCTGCATCATCCCGAAGGGCAAAGTGGCGCCCGGATAGGTGTGGCCATGGCCACCGGTTCCGATGAAGGTGTTGACGTAGGAAGTGAGTGGTTGATCTTTGAGAGCCGGGAGGATCGATTCTTTTTGCTGGCACCCCAGAAACAGTAAGGTGGCGCATAGAAAAGTAAGTGTTCGCATGTGATTTGATTAGCGTGGAAAAGATACGAAATCACGTTAAAAAAAAGTAAACAACAGACATCTCTTTTTAAAACCGAAGTATCTTTAGCCCAAAGAGAAATTCGATATGGTTCGTTGGATAATTTTCATCCTCATTTATATAGCGGTCGACATTTATGCCTTTCAGGCGATCCGCACACTCACCCGAAATCAGTGGGTCAATGGTATTTACGTCTTTGTTTCGGTGGCCATCCTTGGGATGTTCATCTATCAGATCAGTTACGGGGCTCCCAACCGAATGATGAACCCGGTCCGGATGTACACTTTTGGAGCCTTTCTGGCGCTCTTTATTCCGAAGTTATTCTTGATCGTTGCCATGTTTGGGGAAGACATACTCCGGGTGATCGTAGGGTTGTATAGTAAACTGGGTGCCGGGGACGAAGGGTTCCATATGCCGTCACGACGTAAATTTGTGAGCACGATCGCCCTGGGCATTGCTGCTATTCCTTTTACTTCCCTGCTCATTGGCATGGTGCGAGGTAAATACAACTACAAGGTATTGAAGTACGCCCTGGAGTTTGACGACCTTCCGGAAGCCTTTGACGGTTTTACGATTACGCAGATCAGTGATGTGCACAGTGGTAGTTTCGATAATCGGGACAAGGTGGCGTATGGGATCGATCTTATTAACGAGCAACAAAGCGACGTGATCTTGTTTACCGGTGATCTTGTAAATAACATGGCCGCCGAAATGGATCCCTGGAAGGATCTTTTTGCGAAGTTGTCTGCCAAAGATGGGGTGTACTCGGTCTTGGGCAACCATGATTACGGAGAGTATATGCAATGGGAATCGACAGAGGCCAAGGATAAAAACCTGGCCGATCTCAAAAAACTGCAGAAGAACATGGGTTGGGATCTATTGCTCAACGAACATCGCACTCTGGAGCGGGATGGCCAGCATATCAAACTTATCGGGGTAGAGAACTGGGGGCAGGGTTTCAAACAAGCCGGAGACCTTAAAAAGGCCAGCGAAGGACTTGACAAGAAAGATTTTAAGATATTGCTGAGTCACGATCCCACGCACTGGAAGGAACAGGTGAAGGCCAACGATCTTAATTACCACCTAACGTTGAGTGGTCACACTCATGGGATGCAGTATGGCATCGAAATACCGGGATGGATCAAGTGGAGTCCGGTGAAATACCGTTACGAGAACTGGGCGGGAATATATGAGGAATTCGGACGTTATATCAATGTGAACCGCGGTTTTGGATTTATAGGCTATCCGGGACGTGTGGGAATATGGCCTGAGGTGACGGTGATAGAGCTTAAAAAGGGCCGAAATACGGCTTAATTGCCCATAAATGTTATATTTGTAAGAACCAATATGCTAAAGAAATGTCCAAATTTGGAGAATTAATTCAAACCCACGTTCCTGTGCTTCTGGATTTTTATGCTGAATGGGATCAGGCTTGTAAAGAGATGCATCCGGTTTTACGTGACGTGGCAGCCGCTTTGGGAGATAAGGCTAGGGTGATCAAGATCGACATTGACAAGAACACAGAACTTGCCGATGCATTGAGGGTCAAAGGATTACCTACCTTGATGATCTACAAAAATGGAGAAATGAAATGGCGTCAAAGTGGAGAGCAGGATGCCAATACACTCATTGGCCTGGTACAGGAATACGTTTAGCCTTCCATAGCCTCACATTTCCATCCTTTTTCTGATATATACTGAAGTACTTCGGGCAAGGCATATTTCATGTTTTTGGCGGCCTTAATGCTATCGTGGAACACTAGGATGCTTCCCGGTTGTAGCGCTCCTACCACGTTTTTCAAACATTTTTTTTCTGAAACCGATGTGTCAAAATCGGCACTTAGCACGTCCCACATCACAATGGTATATCCCTCTTCACGAAGCCTTTTGGACTGAACCGCAGTGAGTTTGCCGTAAGGTGGACGAAAAAGCGATGTGCTTCGACCTTCGGATGGTGCTCCCTCTTTGATCGCTTGCATGAGTTCTTCGGCTTGCCGAACGTTTTCCAAGTATCGGGAGGTGCTTGTCTTGTTGCCTTTAAGATGATGAAAGGTATGATTGCCAATGGCATGCCCTTCAGCAATAATTCTTCTAAAAATATCCGGGTGCTTACGCACGTTGTCGCCTATGCAAAAAAAGGTGGCTTTTGCCCCTACAGTGTGTAGTTGGTCCAGCACCCAAGGAGTTACTTCTGGAATAGGTCCGTCGTCGAAAGTGAGAAACACAGCTTTTTTTGATCCAGGGAACGACCAGACGCGCTTCGGATACAACCGTTGCACAACACCAGGCGTTCGCACCAGATAGGGTTTCATAGGATGGCGTATTATTCGGAAGGCGGTTGCAACGCACTGTCCTTGAGTACGGAGTCCAGGAACTGTTCGGTGATTCGTTCTCTTCTAAGGAACTCGGTGTCGATATCGATCCCAACTCTTGCAAAGAAACCTCGGAACGGATTGAGGTGGTTGAGGAATACCACTTTCTCCTTGGCATAATATTCGGGGGTGTCGTAGACATAAGCCAGCTCCACCAGGGTCTCGTATTGATTGATCTTGGAATAGATGTCCTCGATCAATTCACTCTGTTGGCCAAGGTCCATCGCACCGTAATAGGTTACATATTCCTTCAGCTTTTCGGTTACTTCCTTATACACCTGCCGTGCTTTTTCTGGTTGATCGATCTCGTAGTATCCTTTCACGAACGGCTCCACCAGCGAATAGTATTCGAAGTATTTCACCGGCATCTTCTCCATGGCTAGATCGAGGATGTCTTCGGCCTTTTCCGGCTTGCCCTCTTTGGTGAGGGTTTCTGCCAGTCGTGCTAAATTACTTCGGTAGGTGATCCCATTTCTGCGGGTCTCGGTGTCGTGATAAATGTCTGGATTGCCACTATTGCCCCAATCCCAGCTCATCACGATATCGTACATTTTATCGCCGTCGATACGGCCCATATCGAAGGGATTCCTTGGATCTACGGGTGTGCGAATGGGCACCAGTTTGTAGGCAACCCCGTCCAGCTGCAGGTAATCCTTCATCCACAAGTAATCGTCGTTCCCAAAGGCTCCACCACTAAAATAGATGGGGCGCTCCCACTTATTGTTGGCAATGATGTCGAGCATGAGCAATCGATTCTTATAAACAAAATCACCACTAAGTTTGATGTCGATATAAGGAACGATCAAGTCGGCATCTTTTTCTTCCACAATGCCATTTCGAAGGACGGCCTCCTTATCAACCGGCACGCGGATGATCTTGGACGGGAAGGAACTGATCATTTGTCCGCTGTTCAATTCCACCTTGGTAATGGGCTTTTCGCTAGCCACCCAATCCATCCAGGTATTGATGTCCACGGTGTCTTCCTTGGTCTCCTGGTAGGCGATCACATCGCGTGTACCATAGGTGTATTTATCATGCGTTAACTGTGAGGGTATTGGATCACTGGTAAACGCTTTCTTTTTCATGTCGTCGATGTACCAATCTGTTTGGAACAGGCTGGTATTCACGATCCGAATATCCTGGCGATATCCTTCGATGTTTTGCTGGTACCAAAGCGCGAAGGTGTCATTATCTCCAATGGTGAAGAGAATGGCATTCTCATCGCAGGAGTCCAGGTACATGCGACCCATGGAATTGGCCGTGCGGCGATTGGACCGATCGTGATCGTCCCAGTTTTGTGTGGCGAGCAGGATGGGGCATGCCAGCAACGTGAGGGCCATGACCACCGGAATAGCCACTTTAGGTTTGAGGTATTCTTTGGCAATTTCGTACAGCGCATACACTCCGTAGCCAATCCACATGGCAAAGACGTAGAATGACCCCACTAGGGCGTAATCTCGTTCTCGCGGCTCGTAGATACGCTCATTGAGATAGACTTTTAGTGCCAGACCCGTGAAGAGGAAGAACACCAACAGCACCCAGAAACTCTTTGCGTCGTTCTTTGCATGGAATACCAACCCCAGGATCCCGATGAGTAATGGCAGGAAATAATAGGTGTTTCGCGCTTTGTTCTCGGTAGCATCACTAGGAAGGTTGTCTTGCGGCCCCAGTCGCATTTCGTCCACAAAAGGGATGCCACTCAACCAGTTCCCATTCATGTGGCCTCCCTGTCCCTGGACGTCGTTTTGACGCCCGGCGAAATTCCACATAAAATAACGCCAGTACATATAGCTGAACTGATGCTGGAACATATAGGCCATATTTTGACCAAAGGTGGGTTTCTTGATATCGAGGAACGGTCCAAAATCGGTGAGAAATTTATTGTAATCGTCTCCATCAACCAGCCCTTTGCTGTGGGCTTCTTTGAATTTGACCACTTCATCTACCAGGCGTTGTTCACCCATATACTCACGTTTGATCCCAAATTCGAGACCCCCGATGAACTCCAGGTAATTGGCATTGTGTTCCAGGCTCCACATACGGGGTAGGATAGCCTTCTGCCGGTCGTCGGTATTTTGCGAGGCATCTTTGTAATCGTTCACGATCACATATTTCCCCAGTTTCTCATTCTTTTCGTATTTGGGCTTGTCGTCTTTGTAAGGATTTTGAGGATCCAGTCCTACGTACGACTCCGTAAATTGCGGTCCATAGAAAAGATGCGTTTCCGGGTATTGCTCCCGGTTGTAGTACGCCAGTAATTCGCGGGCGTTGTTCGGGTTGTTCTCATTGATCACCGTTCCGGCATTTGCACGAACCGGTAGCATGAGCCAGCTGGAAAATCCGATAAAGATGAATAGCACGCATAGCAGCAGCGTGTTATACATCACATAGCCGTGTTTTCGGGTATATTTTAATCCGAAATAGAACAGCGCGATAAACACCAAACCGGCGATGATCGTCCCGGAGTTGAATGGCAGGCCTACACTGTTCACGAAGAACAATTCCGAAGCAGAAAAAAGCTTTAAGGTAACCGGAAGCAGCAACTTGAAAATAAAGAGCAGCACGGCCACCGTTACAATGTTGGCCATGATAAAATTCTTGACCGTTACCTTTTTATATTTTTTGAAGAAATACAGGAAGCCGATCGCCGGGATGGTGAGCAGTCCCATAAAGTGAACCCCGAACGACAGTCCTACGATAAAGGCGATGAGAATGAGCCATCGATCTCCACGCGGGGTGAACATCTCGCGCTCCCAGCGCAGGCCGCAATAGAAAAGTACCGACATGATACATGCAGCGGCGGCATACACTTCCGCCTCGACCGCACTGAACCAGAAGCTATCGGTAAAGGTGAAGGCCAGCGCTCCAACTGCCGAGCTCCCTAGGATGGCCACTTTATTGGCCGGTGATAATTCTGAATTCTTTGAAACGATGTTGGTGAGTAATATCGTTAACGACCAGAACAGGAACAGGATGGCAAAGGCACTGGAGAAAACCGACATCAGGTTAATGGTGAGCGCTATGCTTGTGGCATCCATAGCGAAAATGGAAAAGAAGGCTCCCAGGATCTGGTAGAGCGGTGCTCCCGGTGGGTGTCCCACTTCCAGATTGCTGGCCGTGGTAATATACTCCCCCGCGTCCCAGAAACTAACCGTGGGTTCGACGGTAAGCCAGTAGGTGAGCAGTGCTACGGCAAAGACGAACCAACCTAAGATTTTATTCCATTTGCTGAAGCTGAAATCGGTCATAAACGATAGTTATTTTGATTGAGGCGAATTTACTAATAATCTCAATAGTGGGGTGATAAAAAAGTGCTAACGTGGCTTGTATAGGGATTATTTTGAGAAAAAAGGGGTGGAATTTGGTACTAGACCTCATTTTGAGGTCTTTTTGGAGAATTTTGTTTGTCGAAGCCAAAGAATAGTTTAAATTTGCGCACTCATTATGGAATTGGCCCATGGTGT
>JBCCHR010000084.1:0-10212 GCA_039028655.1 Bacteroidota bacterium | reverse complement strand
GTGTAATCTGAATCATCAACAATAAAATGAACAATTGCACTTTTTTTGTGCACTACCACATCCTAACAGAAACTTATTAGTTTTATTCCGTGAGCAGCCTGTTCACTACAATGAAGGTCATAAAGTAGACTCCGCGTCAGCGTGTGGTAGTTCAACACCTGAGCTACTGAAATTATGAAAATATTTGCTGTAGCTCTTATGCAACTTACCAGTGTCATTCTCATTGTATCGCTCGCCTATATAGTGATCAATACCCGACACAAAGAAAAATTAGCTTTACTGGAAAAAGGCCTTGACCCCAAAGAATACCTCAACGATCGTTTTATGCCCAACACGTTACGTGCTGGCTTATTGCTTGTAGGAGTGGGGTTGGGATTTTTGACGGCCCTGGTGCTGGACGAATACATCCTCACCACCGTCGACAACCCTGCGATCTATGGCGGCAGCGTGCTACTGTTCGGCGGCTTAGGACTGCTCCTTTTTCACAGTATCCACAGAAAAAAATCTAACTCTTAAACTTCAAAAAATGAATTTCAATCAAAAAACGAAGAGGCTCATCACCTCACTCTGCCTGTTGTTTGCCGTTTTGGTGGCACAGGCCCAGAACAGTACTCCCGGGACTCATTGGGAGCAATACCAACAAGTAACCGACGCCGGTTTTTCGCCTCAACAATTGGCCCTTGCCAGTGAACAGTTCAAGGCTTCCAACGGAGATGTGCTCATGGTAGTGCGAAATGGCAAGGTAGTACTCGCGCATGGCGACATTACCCGTCGTTATATGGCGCATTCTATTCGAAAAGCCTTTATGAGCGCATTGTATGGCATCCATGAGCAAGCCGGCTCCATCAAGCTTAACCATAGCTTGAAGACCATGGGGATCGACGACATTCACAACCTCACCGAAACCGAAAAAACAGCGACGATTCGGGACTTGCTTTCGGCACGTTCGGGGGTGTACCTGCCTGCAGCCTACTCCCCAAGAGGTATGGAGAAGCGGTTGCCAGAACGAGGGAGTCACCTTCCGGGGGCGCATTGGTATTACAACAATTGGGATTTCAATACCCTGCTCACCATTTTTGAGAAACAAACGAGAAAGGGTTTCAAGGACGAATTCCAGCAACGAATTTCCTCCGTCATTGGTATGGAAGATTTTAGGGAAAGCGATATTTATTTCAGAATAGAAAAAGAAAAGTCCATGCATCCGGCCTACTTGTTCAAAATGTCCACACGCGACATGGCACGGTTCGGGCAATTGTATTTGAACGAGGGAGCCTGGGGTGGCGAACAAGTGATTCCGAAGCAATGGATAGCAACATCCACTTCCATCATTTCAAAAGATCTTGGCTCGTTCTCCAACCGAGGTGGCTTTGGTTATTTATGGTGGGTGGCCGATGAGGTCATAGGTGAGCGCTGCTACTATACGAGCGGTTCCGGAGGGCATCGCATTATTGTTTTTCCCGAATCGGACCTCGTGATCGTGCACCGGGTAAATACCTATGAGGGCAACAAAGTATCCGGTAACGATTTGGTGGAGCTGGTGAAAAAGATCCTGGCAGCCAGAACAGGCCAACCCAAGGATAATGCTCCAACCACCACCCTCGATCCGGGCTACAATCTACCCAAGACCATTGCTTTGGACAGCGCCGTGATACGCTCCTACGAGGGAAGTTACAAACATCCTTTTCTGGGGTATTTTACGGTTCGGCTGGAAGGCAAAGAGACTTTTCTGGACACCAACATTGGTTCGTTCAAGATGTTTGCCGTCGACCGGGATCTGTTCGTGCCGGAGGACTTGGAAACCCCCATGCAATTCGTTCCGGCCCCCGACGCGGCGTCCAAATTCACCATCAAACCCGTCTTTGGCGAAAACAAACAACTGGAGAAAGGAATCATGTTCTACTAGTGGTTTGTGACATAAAAAAAGCCCGTCAATCAATTGACGGGCTTTTGTATTGGGCATTGGGTCGTTATTCAACGACCAGCGTATATTGCGGCGTCTTGTTCAACGGGCAGAAATAGGTATACGTTCCTTTCGACAGGTTCACCGTATTAGAACTTTCGGTCTTCCCTTCTTTCACCACTTGAGTCACATAAGCTTCCTGAATGTGGTTCTTGGGATTGGATGCGTCCTTCCCGCTTGGGACCAGTACAAATCCTACATCGGTACCTGCATTGTTATTCTTGATATTGAATACATAAGCGCCTTCCTTCAAGGTAAGCTTGTCCTGGGTGAAGGCTCCTTTGGTTTGTTCAAGAGTTACTGTTTTAACAGATTCTTTCTTCATCATCTTGTCCTGAGCTTGTACACCAAAGGTGAAACTTAGGGCGAGTACTAAAAGTGCAATTGTTCTTTTCATTGTTTTGTGTTTTAAATTGAATTTTTTAAGCGTTTACAGTTTCTAAGGACGGTGCCGCCGGAAAATCAACTGGCACCTGCGTGGTTCTGTGGAGGTAGTTCGAGATGGTTTTGTCACCCACCAATACGATAGTGTCGATCAAGTTTCCTTTGTCAAATCCGGAGGCAAAGAAATGGTCTACAACTTCTTGATCGGCAGCGCCACGGTTCTCAGTAATGTTTTTGGCCAATCGTGCCAATGCGTCTAATCTGGCATCGAAGGAGGCATATCCCTGGCGCAACTCGGCGATTTGCTCATCGGAAAAACCGTTCATTTTACCGATGGCCGTATGGGCAGCAAGGCAATAGTCGCATTCGTTTACCTGGCTTACAGCAAGGTTGACCACTTCTTTTTCTTTAGCGCGCAAGGAGGTTTTAGCGTTAGAAAGGTTGAGGTAGTTTTGCAATGCGGTTTCACTGTGTGCGTAGGTGGCGTATAGATTGGGAACAAATCCCAACGCTTTTTCAAGGCTGTCGAAGATGCCTTGGTTTGTTTCATTCACTTCGGTTCGTGTGGGTACGTTAATAGCGTTCATTTTTTTATTTTTTTATTCTGAAAAATTTGTTGCTTCAGAGGGGTTATTGATATTAGAATTTATTCTGTGGCAAAGGTGGATACATTCTCGCCTCAAATCCATGTTGAAACTTCCTTGAGGCTTGTCATTTATTCCCTAACTGCTACGATTGCCTGGTGATTTGAACATTCTTTGTGTCGCAGTAGTGATCATGCAGACTTTGATGCGCGCAATAGGCGCTTTTATTTAGCTTCGGAAGGATTCGCTTCCCGTGGCGTAATATCTCTATAAGATTGAATATTGACTTGTTTGCTTGATTCATAATTGTATCATTTTATTTCAGTACAAAGATGAATCATAACGATAGGGTATGGAAGAACGTTACTTCCCGGCTACTTGTCGATAATTCCCTGTTAAGCCGATTTGTACTGTGCCTTGAATTGTGAAGGCGACAATCCGCATTGTTTTTTGAACACCCGGGTAAGGTGGGAAGGATCCTCAAAGCCCAATTCGAAGGCGATCTCTTTGGCTGTTTTCTCTGTGTACATCAAAGCTCGTTTTGCTTCCAGGACGATGCGCTCGTGAATGATCTTTAGTGGGCTCATGCTAAACTTTCCGAAGGAATTGGATAGGGTTTTGGGAGATTTGAACAACTTTCCGGCATAAAAACCAACCGAATGTTCTTCCCGAAAATGCGTTTCGACCAACAAATTGAACTTCCGAAGCAATTCCAATTTACCTTCTTGAGGGGGTAATTGGTGATCGGAAGCTTTCAGCAAACGCGTGGTCTTGATGATGAAACGCGCCATAAGCGTTTGCAACATCTCTGCCTGGATGGTATCGGCCGGTTCTTCCATTTCATCCAGGAACACATCATGCAGCAGGGCAAATTTGTCGCGCTCTCTTTCGTTTAACTGAACCACAGGGATTTGCTTGTTTCCGAAGAACAACAACCCCACACAACCCACTTCCTTATCGTGATCCTTAATGCAATAGAACTCACGATTGAATTGATAAATACGGGCGCCAGAGAGATCGCGAATGGCAATAGTTTGAATAGGTGTAAGTGCCAAAATGCTCCAGGCCGGCAATGTGATGGGCAATCCATCCACCGAAAGCGATGCCTCCTTTTCCTGGGTCCATATAAACGTGAAGTATCCTACTTGAGCAGCAGAAGTAAAGGTGGAGAGTAAACTTTCGTCGCCTACAGCCAGGTATGCGTCGGTTTTGAACTCGGTGAATTTCTTAACCATAACGTATAAGTACGCGATCGGGCCAAAACCTTACACACTTGGCAAGATGGAAGGAAAAAATGGCAATTTTCTCCTTAAGATACTTTAACCGCCAATTATAATATACGCAGTTAAATGGAATTGCTTCTATGCTGGGGCGACTACATTCCTGAGACTCACATGACACGTTAAATTCTCATATTTCAAAGGAGTATTTTCTCAAAAGTATCTCATATTCTATCTCTTAGCGCGGTCTATAAACCTGATTACCCTATATGAGAAATAGGGTATATACTATTTCATAGTTTCGTAACGTTACACTAGTAATTACGACCAATGAACCAAGTTTAAGGAATTTTACCTGAGATTATGATTAAGACAGATGTGAGAAATATGTGAAGTTCTAGATGTTCTGAAAGGAATAATATTTAATTTTGATTTCAAACTAACCCGCCAATGAGATTAGTATTATTTTTTTGTTTCTCTTTATTGCTCTCACCTGCTGCCATTTGGGCACAAGGTGAAGAGGAACTTACTCCTGCCGAAAAGGTGGCCCAATTAAAATCCGATCTGGCATCGAAAGACTTAGACACCAAGTCCCGTATCGAAAAGCTACATGAATTGGGGCAATACTATTTTGACCAACCCGACAGCACCTTGTACTTTCTAAAGAGATCCCTGATGCTCAGTAAGGAGATCAATGATAGTGTGCTCATTTCCGACACCTACATCAATTTAAGTCTGGTAGACTTGTTTAAAGATAATTACGAAGGAACCTTAAAATATACGGACAGCGCCATTCAGCATCTCAATAAACGAAACAACGCGCATTTTCTCAACCTCGGTATTGCAAGTACCTTACGCGGTATTGCTTACAACAATAACGAACGCATGGATTCTGCTTTCGAGAATATTCTCGAAGCCAACAGCTTTCTGCGAAAGGCGCCGGTCGATGAGGTGTCCCGAAACTACCTGATACAGAATTATAGCGACCTCGCATTGATCTATTTCAATATCGAAGAATACGAAAATGCCATTGTTAGTGCCAAGCAGGCATTGCTGCGCTCCAAACCGGAGGAATTGAACTTTCATTCGGCCGATATCTACAATACATTGGCCACCACCTATACGGAAATGCAGGAGTATGCCCTGGCTGAAGTGTATCTGGACAGCTCATTGCAGGCCTTTTCGGAGATCCAGTATTTACCTGGCATCGTAAGAGCTTACAGCGATAAAGGGGAGTTGGAACTGCGTCGGGAAAAGTACAACAGCGCGATTGCCGAGTTCGAACAGGCACTTAGCGTAGGCAATGGAACCGAAAATCCAAATTCGATGGCGTCCATCTACCTGGGATTGACCAAAGCCTATATTCGAAATAACGAATTGAGCCGTGCAAGACAATACCTCGACTCGGCCGAAGTGATATCGCAGCCACTCAACTTGCCGCTCTATACGCATAAGATCGCCATCGCCAAATCGCAGATTTTACAGAAGGAACGCCGGTTCAATGAGGCCATTGCCATACTGGAACAGAACGTAAAGGACATGGAGGCTGTCAACCTTCGTGAATCGCAGCGGGATACTTTTGAAGAACTCTATTTGCTTTACAAAGTTCAAGGCGACAGCGAAAACAGTTTTACTTATTTTGAAAAATACACCAATCTCAAGGACAATCTAAAGCAGGAATTGCAAAACAGTAAGCTCAACGTTCTTCGAGTGGAGCATAACTACAACCAAGTGGTAGCCGAACTGGAGAACACCGAGACACAACTCAAGTTGGCTAGTGAAGAACAAAAGCGAGTAAAACACAGAAACTACTATTTGGGTGGTCTGGCAGCCCTTATTGTCCTCTTTTCGCTATTCATGTTCTTCAGGCAGCGCAAACTCAGTGCTGTGCGCCGATCGGCCCTTGAGTCGAAGCAGGAAGTGCTGCGGGTGAAAAAGGAGGCCCTGGATAATCAGGTGCGCTTCAAGAACAAACAGATCACCGACTTTGCCATTCATATTTCAGAAAAGAATGAACTCTTGGAGAACATCAAGGCGAAGCTCAAAAGTATCAAGGTGACCAACGACACCTACAAGGAAATGGTGAACGATACCATGCACTATATCAATAATGATATTGAGCAAAACAAAGAAAAGATACAACTCTACAAGCAGGTGAACGAAACCACCGATTCATTCCGGGCGAAGATCGAACAGATGTATACCAACCTATCCGATAAGGAGAAAAAAGTGGCTACCATGTTACGATTGGGGCAAACTTCAAAACAGATCGCACTTCAGTTGAATATCAGTGCGGCGAGCGTGGATAATTATCGCTATACCCTTAGAAAAAAGATGAACATCCCTAAGGGGGAATCCTTAAAGATGTTCATACAAAACATTTAGCAATTAAATAGGGTAAGCAATTTTTTACAACAACACTGTAAACTTAGTGTATAACTAAGGTATTTGGAAACTTTGTGAGATACTTATGAGAAATAATTGTGAGGAGTAATACGCTTCAATCCCAGCAAAAACGAGGGTTTCGCGATATCAAATAAAAATTCAGTGATTTTCTTAATGCACTAGGAAATTGATGCTCCGTTCGACACTCCGGCGTCGTCCGGGTTCACAAATACCAGTTTTCCATCCGGTGTTTCGGTCATCAGTATCATCCCTTCACTTTCCACTCCGCGTAATGCTCTTGGAGCCAAATTCACCAGAACGGTCACTTGTTTCCCGATCACTTCTTCAGGACTGAAGCTTTCCGCGATGCCCGAAACAATGGTCCTCACATCGAGACCGGTATCCACCTTTAAGATCAGCAGTTTTTTGGTCTTCGCCATTTTCTCGGCTTCCAAAATGGTCCCCACTCGCATATCGAGCTTGGTAAAGTCGTCAAATGTTATGGTTTCCTTTTGAGGATTTAATGAGGTATTCATAGCTTCATTGGCTTTTTTGCTGGCTTCCAGTTTTTCACGTTGCGCTTCCATTTGAGCGTCTTCTATTTTGCTGAATAACAATTGCGATGCCCCGATCTCATGGCCTGGATCCAGATAATCCTGCTTATTCGAAATGTCGTTCCAGGATGCGGCTTCTTCCGAAGAAATTGAAAGTACTGATCTCAATTTTTCAGCAGTAAAAGGAAGAAAAGGTTCACTCAACACCGAAAGTGCCGTTGCGATCTGCATGGCCAGATACATGATGGTCTTGGTGCGTTCCTCGTCGGTTTTGATGGTCTTCCATGGCTCTTCATCGGCCAGGTATTTGTTACCCAATCGTGCCACATTCATCAATTCTTGTTGTGCTTCGCGGAATCGATATCGTTCGATGGCACTTTCGATCACAGCCGGATACGAGTTGAGTTCGTTGAGCGTATCCAAATCCACTTGTTCCAAAGAAGCAGGGGTCGGAATTACTCCGTTGTAATACTTGTGCGTGAGGACCACCACTCGATTGATGAAGTTTCCAAAAATGGCCACCAATTCATTGTTGTTGCGCGCCTGGAAATCGGCCCAGGTAAAATCATTATCCTTGGTCTCGGGCGCATTGGCGGTAAGCACATACCGCAAAACGTCCTGCTGTCCGGGAAATTCCTCCAGGTATTCGTGCAGCCAAACGGCCCAGTTCTTACTGGTGGAGATCTTGTTGCCTTCCAGGTTGAGAAATTCGTTGGCGGGCACATTGTCCGGCAATACATAACTTCCCTCTGCTTTCAACATCGTTGGGAAAATGATGCAATGGAACACGATGTTGTCCTTCCCGATAAAGTGAAGCAACTTGGTGTCCTGATCCTTCCAGTAGGGCTCCCATTGGGTTCCTTCACGCGCTGCCCATTCTTTGGTAGCCGAGATGTAACCGATGGGCGCATCGAACCAGACATAGAGCACTTTCCCCTCTCCGCCTTCTACCGGCACCGGAATTCCCCAGTCGAGGTCTCGGGTAACCGCCCGTGGGCGCAATCCATCGTCGATCCACGACTTGCATTGCCCGTACACATTCGATTTCCAATCTTTTTTATGACCGTCAATGATCCATTCCTTCAACCAGGATTCGTAGCGATCCAAAGGGAGGAACCAGTGTTTGGTCTCTTTCAAACTAGGAGTCGCCCCGGTGATCGCACTCTTTGGATTGATGAGATCGGTTGCATTGTGGGAGGTACCACAGGTCTCACACTGGTCGCCATAACTCTCTTCATACCCGCATTTGGGGCAAGTACCAATGATAAAACGATCGGCCAGGAATTGATTGGCTTCGGCATCGTAGAACTGCTCCGTCACATTTTCAATAAACACATCCTTGTCGTGCAGTATCTGGAAAAAATTGGCCGCCGTCTCGTGATGGATGGCAGCCGAAGTACGGGAGTAATTATCGAAAGAAATACCAAAATCGGCAAAGGATCGCTTGATAATGGCATGGTACTTATCCACCACCTGCTGAGGGGTGATCCCTTCTTTCTTGGCTTTGAGCGTGATCGGAACCCCATGTTCATCACTTCCACAAACAAACACCACATCCTTCCCCTGTAAGCGTTGGAACCGGGCATAAATGTCTGCCGGAACATAAACGCCTGCCAGATGGCCAATATGCACAGGGCCGTTGGTGTACGGCAAGGCAGCGGTGATCGTATATCGTTTGGGATCTTGAGTCATGGGTTTCCCGATGGTTATTTCAGTTTATGGCAGCAAAAATAAGGATTTTATCTTCGGAAGAAAGCCCTCTAAAAAAGAAAAGCCTTCCCGACGGGAAGACTTTTTTCAGAATAAAACATTAAAACTTATTTGATCATGATGGATCGACTGTAATTCTGACCACCCGTGGTGATGCGATAGATGTACTGCCCGAAAGCCAAATTGGTATTTACGGCCGACTTCACATCGATCTTGTGCTGTCCCGGGAATAGCATCTCGTTTTTGAGCGTTGCTATTTCCTTTCCAAGGATATCGTATAACTTGATGTTGACATGACCCGTTACCGGCATTTGTATTTCGAGATACGTACGATCGTTTTGATAGGTAGGTCGATGTAGTAAGCGAGTAACGCTACTAAAATCGGTGGTGCTCAGGATTCCGCAGTTCAATCCCAGATCCAAAAGCTGATAGGATTGCCCGAGCAAAATAAGATCCAGCACTACCGGGTCCATACAAAACCAGTTAGTGAGCACCGTATTGTACACGTCACGGAAATCGGAGGTGGGAATCAAGTTGTCGTTACTATCCCAAACACTCAGGTCGGGGTGTTCTCCCACAAGACCACTTCCCTGAAGTCCGGGTCCAAACAGCATCACGGGCGACGCGGCGCCATGATCGGTTCCCAGGGAACCATTTTCGTAGGGACGACGACCAAATTCTGAGATCGTCATCGACAATACGTTGGCATCCATCCCGGTAGCGGCAAGGTCGTCGTAGAAACTCTTCATCGAGTTGGCCACATCCTCGAGTATGGCCTGGTGATTGGCGGCTTGATTGGCGTGTGTATCAAAGCCGTCCAGGGTAACCATATATACCTTGGTGCCGAGGCCACCCTTGATCAAGCGAGCCACGATCGCCAGTTGGTCGGCCAGATCGGCATCGTCGTAATTTACGTCGTTGTTGGCCGACAGGTAGGCGTCGTTGATCACGCTAGCATACTGGAAGGTCGTGTTGGTGGTGGAGCGCATAAATAACAGCTTATCACCGTACACGCAGTCTGGAATATCCAACACATCGTGAAAGGTTCCGTTTTGGGCTACGTTGGCCAACTGGTCGGGATTGGCAACGGCAAAGGCATAATTATTGGCCTCGCCTTCAAAAACCAGGTTTCCAATACTTCCAATTTGCACGGCCGGTGGCATCGGAGGTGGGTTGATCAGGTAATCGGGATACAGGTCTTCAAAGTATCGACCCCACCATCCTGTGGGTTCAAAATTGATCGCATCGGTAGAGGCCCAGATATCGGAGCTTCGAAAATGAGAGAGGTTTTGATTTGGATAACCCACACCGTGGACAACTTTCATTTTACCATCGCCCCAAATAGACTCCAGGGGAGCGCGGCAGGCCGGCGGGGGCTGAGCGGGCGCGCTGAACTGGTCCATCTTGCCGCAGTG
>JBCCHR010000083.1:0-10239 GCA_039028655.1 Bacteroidota bacterium | reverse complement strand
GCAACGGTGATCATCATTCGATACTTGTCGATTCGCTATCAATGGACCTTGAATTTTAGCAGTAGATCCGACGGGGAATAATTTTTTTCATGTCGGGAGAGAATAGGTAGTATACGAGTGTGATTCAATTAAAAGTTTAGTCACGGTCTTTTATTCGATACATAAACTTATGACCACTCCAATCGTTGTCGATGGCCGCCACTTTCGTATCGACAAGGCCGTTGCGCAGTCCAAATTCTCTGATGAGCGTTTTATCCAACTGGGTTGGGATCTTCGAGGTTTTTTTAGGCCAACTTAGCCAGATCATTCCACTTTTTTTGAGATTGGCTTTGGCCAGAGCAAAACACCGTTCCAGCCCCTCCCAATGGGTACAGAAAATATGTATGAAATCAATCTCGGGATTGGACTGTCCTTCTTTGATCCATTGAACGTTGGATGGAAATTCTTCGAAAAAATCCTGGTATCTCTTGGGCGCATTGAAAACCTGGATACTGCTACCTTCTTTGATACCAAGTTTCCTGGCGAGTGGTGTTCCTGAATATCCGGCTGTTGACATACTTACACAGTAAATGCTGTTTGAAACTATTCTCGATCAGCGTTCAAATTCCATGATACGTACCGGAAGATGGAACCCATCCGCTGATACTCAAATGTAGCAAAAAATAGCTCTGCTTATAGCATTTTCGGTTGCATGCTACACCAGCAAACCATGCACAATTCCAACATCTAAGGTGTATTGCCGGATGAGGTGTCAATATATCCCAATTCGCCTAAAAACTCCTCCGACATCCTCAAAACTTCCTTACGCGCGGCCGGATTGTTGAAGAAATGACCCACGTTCTCGAATATTTTGTATTGGTAGTCGTTACCAAGAGCATCCATTTTGTCACGAAATTCGGTAAACTCGGAAATGGGCGCCAAATGGTCATCGGTTCCGTGGAAAAAAATGGAGGGCACTAGGCCTTTATCCACTTGATGAAATGTAGAAATAGCCTCGGGATCCTGTTCCGAATGCCTTGCAAACCATGAATTCTTTAAGGTGTTGTAGGAGGCCGAATGTACAATGATGGCATTGGGTTTCGAGCTGAGCACCGAGTTTTCGGTGTCTTCGAAGGTATCAAGGATGGCCGTGCATGCAGCCAAATGTCCACCTGCCGAGAATCCGGCGGCTACAATTTTGTCCGGGTCAATGCCAAGAGATTGCGCTTCGGATCGCGTCCATTGCACGGCCGATTTCGCATCCCGAACACAATCCAGCAAGTTGGATCCATGAATATCTATGAGGCGATACTCGAAGGAAATTGCCACCATACCCTTGTCGCGGTAGTGCTCACAGTTTCGGTACCCCCATTCCGGCACACCAATGGCCCAACCGCCTCCGTGAAAGAATACATAGGCTGGTCGACGATCCCCTTCCTGAAAATCATCGGGATAGAAGATGTGCGCTTCCAATTGGATATCACCTATGGTTTTGTAGATCTTGATCTCGTCCGACTTGCTTCTGCGTTCCATGCCTGCGTCAAAACGCGCTTCGATCTCTTTCACAAATTCGGGGTTTTTACAATCCTCCCTAAATTGCGGGAGCAGGTCCTGCAAGTATACAACTCCGTAGTTGTCCATGCTTTTGTGCAGGTGCTGATGCAAGAGATAGTCCTTGATTTCCTGGTGGACCTCCAACTGCGATATTTGGTGGTACCTGGGGTGAATTCTTTGTATGGGAGCATCAAAATAATTGCCGTATTTATATGCTCCGGCAGCGAGCCCATTGACGTATTCGTCCAGGAACAGTATGTAATCGAACGATTTTAAGAGCTCGGGATCGTCGAAGCTGCCTTGGGCAATGGCATCGTAATAGTCGGTTTCTATTGGGAGTTTCTCATTCTTCTTTTGATCGTAAAGTGGTGGATGTACGATCTTATATAACTTGTGTCGATAGGTGATATCGGCCAGGACCTTTTGCTCAAAGCGATCGTGCACCGGGTGCGCATTCTTAAAATCACGGTGTGCGTCCCGATAAGTCTGATCCAAAGAATCCAGAATAGCATCTACAGCTGCTATGGGCTTGGTATAAAACTCGAGCCCATTGATGTATCTTCGGTTTGCGTTGATAATGTTTCTCAGCGATTGCAAATGACCATTTACCGCTTCGCTGGTGCCAGAAACAATTGCTTCCGAAGAAAAATCTATTCCAAGAGAATCGCCGGGAGATAGGAACAACTCCACGCTGTTGTTTTCATGCGAAAGCGTATAAAAGTCCGGTTGTTGCAAGGCTATTTCGATTCTGAAATTACCGTCCTCGCCGAGATTTATAATAGAATCACCGGGATTAAGACGGTCGATCCAGGCATCGGTCAAGGTAACAGCACCCGAAGATAGGGTGGCTGTGTTTGACCAGTTGATGTTCATTTGGCCGGTTAAAACGGCGGTGCCGGTTTCGTTTTGTTGGTTGCATGACAAAAGGACCAGGCTAAGTCCCAAAATCACGGGTAGGATCTTGTAGTTCACGGTTGCTAGTTTATCTAAGGACTTCATTTTACCTGATGTGTTACACTTATTCTGATAGTTGAATGATTTACCCCGGATTGTGATCCCGTGGCAACTCAATCGTACTATTCGATCTCTACTTTTTTGATCTTTACCGCGTTGCTGTTGGGCAGGATCTCGTGGCCCATCCTGGAACTGATGATCTTCACAAACGAGGCGCCCAGGAAGATGATTTGCGACGTATAATACACCCAGAGCATCAGTAGTGCCAACACGCTGGCCGAACCGAAGGTGGTGGATAGATGACTGTGTCCTATGTAGGAGGCGATACCCACCTTGCCGAACAGAAACAGCAGCGAGGTAAATGCACCGCCCAGAAGTGCTGCTTTCCAATGTACTCTGGCATCTCCCAGAAATTTGAACATAATGGCAAATGCGATGCCCATGACCACGAAAGACACCAGATGTTCGTACAGATAGTGCAGTTCGTAATCAGTCGAGAGGCTACGGGCGTGTTTCACTAGGAAACTATTGATAGCTGCACTCGCGAGCATTACAAAGAACAGCACAATAAGAATGGTGAACGAGAAAAAATGCTTGGTCACATATCGAAGGATGCTACTTTTTGGTTTTGCCTTAATGTCCCAAATCGTATTGAAGGAATTATGGATCTGGTTGAACATACCCGAAGCACTTAAACCCAGGGTCACGAACCCAAGGATGGCCGTAACAACGCTATTGTGCTCGGTGTGCTGCTGCCTGATAATGTCCTGTATCTGGACGGCTGCTTCGACGCCCAGGGAATCCTTCAATTGCGTATAAATTTCTCCTGAAACAGCTTGTTTTCCGAAGAACAAGCCAAGGAAAGAGGTTACAATGACGATCATAGGTAATAATGAGAACACCGCGTAATAAGCCAGTGTCGCTCCTTTTTGAAAGGTGCTGCTGCTAAAAAAATGATTAAAAAGTTCCTTTAGAAAGCGAAACATTCGGCTGCAAATGATGGATTGTGATTAGACAAAAAAGGTTGATTCGAAGATACATCATTATCTCACATAACCCGGCTACTTTTTCGTTCCTATGAGATACAGCAACACGCCCGGTCCGGATCGAATTCTGCCAATCTCCCAATCGAATAGCTCTTTGTTTTCAAGGGCAGCGACCAGTGCATTCATTTCTTTCACCGAGTAGGTGCGTAAAGAGGACACTACACCATCCCATAACACAAATAGTGGAACGATGGGGATGAGATATGTGAAAACGATACGTCCAATGCTGAAGGGTTTTATAAACGGTGTGGTTAGGAGCAGAGTGATAGGCGACAACACCATTCCCATGATGCTTGGGAAGCTTCGTTCCTGTGCTTCAAAAATGGCGATGGGGCTCCCTGTATCGACAGCATTCTGTAATATCTCTTGGGCATCACCGGGCCGGAAATGATGCAACGATAAAAATTGGGTGCGAAGTCCCTGCAATGTCCCGGGTACGTTTCTGGCATCCACCGATTGCTGTTCGTAATCGAAGTTATTGGCTTTTTGTTTGGTGTGCTTAAAGGCCGGAATATTCGGGTAATAATCGGTGAGGGTGATCTTAAGATCGGGGATTTCTTTTTTTATTTCTGAATTCAGCCAAAGGAGACCTCCACCGCCGCCCGAAGCAAGGTCCACGATACGATGGGTCTTGCTCTTTCGCAGCGCATTGACGATCAACGGGACCACGGGTTTGTACATTTTTGTCTTGTTGGACAAAAATTGAAGAAAGTCGGTCCCGTAATTGCGCAAGAAATCGGGAAACCATGTTTGGTCCTCAAATTCGAATAAATGAATCCTTCCCATGGGATGTTATTTAGGTTTGACCTGAGCCGAAACAATCACGTAACCTGCATCCAGAACTGTTTGAGACAGCAGGTGTTGGTTGGTTTCGTGCCATTTTCTACTTTGGATGTCGGCTGCCAGTCGATCAAGTCCCTGGTCGATGTTCTCCAACTTGGAAAAGCTGGAGATCGATCTGCGAATGGACGGTTCGAGATAGGCCGCTGGTCGCTTCCAATAGGCCGCCAGAAATCCATCGATGCAATCCTCGGGAATAAGCAACGGCTCGACCGATACCTGGTCAAAATAACGGTCGAACTCGGCCAATGACGGGAATATCTTTCGGTCCCATTCAATAATCTCCGGAAAATAGTCTCGAGTTAACCAAAAGGGAGCCGATTCCGGATTCCAGGTAACTGCCACAAAACCTTGGGCGACCACCCGATTGATCTCATGGAAAGCCAGCTCTCGCTGTTGCCAATGATGCATGGACAGTATGGTGAGCGCATGGGAGAAACTATTGTTGGCAAACGGAAGTACTTCGGCGGTTCCCTTGACTACCGGATATGCGCCCTTGGGACGTTGGTCGATCATGGCCTGCGAAGGCTCCAGAGCGACCAGGTTTGCTTCTAAAGGCTCGTAAGAACCTGTTCCAGCCCCGATGTTGAGAATGCGTTCGGCACCCCTCAAATGCCGGTGTATTTGAGCGGCAATTCTGGGGTCGCTTTTTCGTTGTTGGGCATAGTCGATCCCAATGTGGTCGTACTTCGCTTTCATCTCCAACTAAGATAGAGAATGCGGATGGTATTCCGAAGAAAAAATGAGTTGAAAAGTTACCGGAGAAGCCAACGCCATGCCGGCAATGTACGCCGGTTAATTGAACGACATTCTAAATTGCAACGGAGTTTGTTTGGTCTTGGTCTTGAATAACTTGCTAAACGACTGAGGATGCTCAAACCCCAACTCATAGGCAATTTGGCTTACGGTGAGCACCGTGGTGGATAATTTTACCTTTGCTTTTTCTATGATCTTGTTATGGATGAACTGCTGGGTGGTTCGGCCCGTTAGATTTTTGAGCATGCTGCTCAGGTAATCGGTGGAGATGTTCAGTTGATCGGCCAGGTATCCCACGGTGGGAAGTCCTTTTGCTACCGGCTCGTCGTTGCTGAAATAACTTTCGAGGAGTGCTTCGAGTTTATCCAGTATCTGATGGTTGGATATTTTTCGGGTGAGGAATTGTCGCTTGTAAAATCGTTCTGAGTAGCTGAGCAGTAATTCGATCTGACTAATGATGATCTGTTGGCTGAATTGATCCAGATTGGCCTGGTATTCCTTTTGAATATTTTCCAAGATACCAATGATGATGTTCTCTTCATTTTCTGAAAGAAAGAGTGCTTCGCGAACCGTATAGTTGAAGAAAGGGTATTTCCTGATCGTGCCAGCCAGATTGGTTCCGAAGAAAAAATCGGGATGAATGGCAAGGATCCATCCCGTTGGTTGATGTTGCCGTAGATCCTCTTCGATGAGCGTGACCGAGATGATCTGTTCGGGTGCGAAAAAAGTCATAACGCCTTCGTCAAAATCGTAGGACTGTTGACCATAACGGTATTTGCCCACTACATCTCGTTTTAAGGAGATGGTATAGAATTCCTGAATCCATCGAAGTTCATTATCGATCGCTCTGGGGCTAATGGTACCATAGTCCAAGAGGCTGATCAACGGATGTTCCGGCGGACTCAGTTGATTGAATCGATGTAGGTCACTTATCGAAGAGAGACGTTCTGCGTTGGGTCCGGACATGGCAAATTCTTAAGATTCCACTTTCAAGGTAAGCATTTCTCCCATTCCGAATGCATTGAAAAGTCCGTGATGGATCTGATCAAGCTGCTCATTATAAGGGGCTATATGATCGCCCATGCCCATTTTGTCGACTACGGTTCTGGCAGGGCGACTGCCAGCAGGGGTCTCAATGAGGTTGGCAATGGCTGTGGCCACGTTCTGTGGGTCTTGCGCCGGATTTTGCGCCAGTGCACCTTCGAAGCTTTCAAAAGCCTGTCTGGGTGCATCGACCATGGCTCCGTAGCTTTCGTTTTGGGAGGTGTCTGATGGCTTGATGAGGCTATCGAAAAAACTGGTCGGGTATCCCCCGAGTTCGACGATACATGAATCCACTCCAAAACCTGACAATTCGATTCGGTAATTTTCGGCAAGGGCTTCCAGGGCCCATTTCGAAGCATTGTAGGGTCCGTAGAAAGGAAATACCATGCGCCCTAACAAGCTTGAAACGTGTACCAATAAGCCTGAACCCTGGTTTCGGAGATGTGGCAGAACGGCACGGTTCACCCGTTGCACTCCAAACACGTTTACGTCGAACAGGCGTTTAAAATCGTCGATGGTAAATTGCTCCTGAATTCCCAATACCCCAACACCTGCATTGTTCACTACCACGTCCAATCCACCCATGAGTTGAATGGCTTGGGCGGTGCCTTGGTTCACACTGTCGTCGTTGGTAACGTCAAGATCTATGATGGTGGCGCCCAATGCGGTCAATTGGGCAGCTGCTTCTTGATTCTTTCCACTGCTGTTTCTCATTGTGCCTACTACCTGGTGGCCTCGTTCCAACAGCGTTTTTACGGTAAGTGAGCCAAATCCTCCGCTGGCTCCGGTAACTAAAATTTTTGACATTGTTTTTCTGTTTTATTGTTGCTGATGCAAAGTTTGAAATACTTTATGAGTCATTTGTAATCAAATCCGATGACGTTGTATCCAAAAACCATGTAATGGTTTACATTGGCATGCAATTCACGATTTGATCACGCATTTGTTGCGATCTGCTATGAATAGTGGTTGGATTTGGTGAATGATTCCCCGAGGGACTCAGGGGATCTGGCGATCACCATGGTTCGCTAATTGGTTAAAAAGAGAGCACGTTGCCCCATTTCAGCAGAAAAAGAACCAACGCGGTGCCTGCCATACTTGTGAATAAGAGGCTTTGCCAGAAATACACTTTATTTCCCCAATTCTTCAACCAGAGGTTGCCAAACTTCTCTCGCACGAAACTGCGCATGCTTCTGTAAATAAATACGCTCCAAACGAGAAAGAGAACTCCGGCGATAAGTATGATCCAGGACTTGTCCATGTAGTTCGATTTACTCTAGGAAGGTACTAAAAATTACCGAATTGAATGCTACCTTACTTGTGGTTCTCTATTTCATATCGATCACCACGTGTGGAGGGTGCTGATATGACGATAAATTCCAAATTCTCCCGGGCATCGTTGCGAATACAATGCACCGTATTGGGAGGGATAAGGATTCCTTCACCCTGTTTCACTAATACGCTTTCATCTTCCATTTCAAAGATGGCCTGGCCTTTAAGAATTCGGAAGAATTGTTGCGCTTTTTTATGGAAGTGAGGGCGTTCCTGCGTATTTGGGGGCATGAGTTCTTCTTTGATGCTTAGCCCTTCGGTCTCAAGCAAAGGCCATCCCAGGCAGTTATCACCCCAGGTATAGCTATCGGTATTCTCTTTTGACCGGATCATGCTGGCTGTGTGGTTTTAGGTAGGTCTTCCTACGATCTGGGATTGCCTACCGTACCAAGGCATCTTAATCGATTATGGGGCCGCAATCCGGCGTATGATCATATAGGGACCTACCCGGGTTGGTTGCAACTGAACCCCATCGCAAATATCCCAATCTCCGTCTAGTTGCACTACCTCCATAGTAACCGCTTTGATCTCGCCTTCCAGACCATCTAAGTGAGTCTCCAGTTCATCTCTCGTAACGTCGCTTTCGCAAAACTTGATGTAATAATCCTGTATGGACCGTCGAATGTACAACTCCGTCTCATCGGTGACTTGCCCCTCAGGGGTAATGATCTTCTTCGACACCACCGGAGCTGTGATCAATAGGGTTCCTTCGCTGGTTGTCGTGTCCTTAACTTTCTTTTTTTCCATAGTTCCTTTGTTGTGAACAGAGCAAGCCATAGTACCCATAATGACCAACAGCGCCAACCCATATGTTCTGATTTTTTGATATACCATGCGCTCGTTTGAACTTTATCCCTGTGTGATATAAACAGAAGTAGCATAAAAGTACCACATTTTCTAGGAAAGTCGCCTTCGAGTAGGTCGAGGTCGAAGCAAAAATATTAACTACATCGCTAGTTTGGTGCCCGATTAAGTCGCGAAATAATTTCCTTTAGCCGAAGCCAGTTTTGGTAATAGAGTGGCAAATTAATAACATTACCAATGTACTCGAACACATACATGACCAAAGCCATTAGTGCTCCATATTGAATGGGACCTTCACCTACGGATACGATGATTGAAAAAATGAGGAATGCAAGGGCGAATAGCCAGGAAATCGAGAAATTGATAGCCTCCAGATCCGATAACCTGATATTCCATTTCATCAATCTGTAAAGATGGACAGCAGTCCGGGCATCATTTTTTTGAGAAAGTACAGTTACTTGTTGTTCCAGTTCGTTATTCGCTTGCCTGTTGTAACGCAATGTCTTGTTTCTGCTGAACCAATAAAGGGAAAGAATGATCAGCGCCAGCCCTGCGCTGGCATAGAAAATAGTGAAATGTAACGTTGCCAGAATCACGCTCACACCTACCAAGCCAAGTAAGTTAGCTATAAGTTCGGGTAATGCGTTTTCCAGGAATTCGATCAATTCCCTAATCATACCTAAGCGGGCTGTTTTGACCGAAGTATCGTGCCTTGCAAGTCGTTCCATGAGCTGTGATCCCGAACGACGATATAGTCGTGCATAAAACCGGGAATCGAACATCCGCCGTGCCATCCCCACGACCAATAATAACAATCCTAACGCTCCCAGGTAGGCAACACCAATCCATTGTTGTTTCAACGCTCCATCGATCGCTTTACCTATGAACAAAGGAAAGAGTAACATCATGCCCGCTTCAAACAGGATCAGTACGAGGGTAAGGATAAGGCGATAACGGTAACCCGCAAAAATTACTTTTAAAGTCATCGGGAAGTTGCCTCAGCTGAATCTTGGTTTTTAGGTTTCCAATCAGGTCCTTTCAGTAAATAATTCCAAGCTTCTTTGAAATTTCGCGCTTTTTTGAAATCCCTATAGATTTGCACGAATTCGTGAATGTGCACCTTGATCGGGTTAATGGTTTCAATTTGTTGTGTAAGTCCGTACGTAGGTCGATGCAATTCTTCCTGGTAAGTACCGAACATCCGGTCCCATATTGAAAGCAGCGCTCCAAAGTTCTTATCGAGATAGATTTTGTCGGTTCCATGGTGCACCCGATGTTGGGAGGGGGTCATGAATATTTTTTCGAACCACCCTAGTTTGCCGATGATCTCAGTATGAAGCCAGAATTGGTATGATAATACCAGCAAAAAAGCCAAGAATACAACATAAGGATGAAAGCCCATAACGATGGCAGGTAAATAGAACACCCAAGTGACGAAATTGTCGATAAACGAAACCCTCAATGCCGTGGTGTAGTTGTAAATGGGCGAGCTGTGGTGAATGCTGTGATAAGTCCACAAGATGCGGACCTTGTGCTCGATCACGTGCTCCCAATAGTAGAGAAAGTCGATCAAAAGAATGCAGAGCAAGATCGTCCAAATGTTAACAGGTATTTGCCATGGGATAAATTGGGCAATGAAATAGAAGGCTCCAGCAAAGATCACGGTTCCTATTTTTTCGAAGAATTGCGCAACGATGAATACCGATAGACTGGCCCACATTTCACCCAGACGCCATTTTGTGATCTTTTTTTGGTAGAGTTCATAGAAGAATTCTACCACAGCCAGGCCCATTGAGAATACGAAAATCGCAAGTAATACCAGGCCAATATGCTCCTCCATTTTTAAGATAATATCTTCCATAATACGATTGAATTATTACGGACAAACTTAGGAGGCGATGCGCAGTATATTTTTGACTTATGTCAAAAT
>JBCCHR010000082.1:0-10336 GCA_039028655.1 Bacteroidota bacterium | reverse complement strand
TTTTTTGTTTTTTTTTGAAATAACCACGCCAAAACGAGCTGGCATCCCTATCAAAAAATCTTTCGGTATCTTTGTATTTCCTTTTTCTGAAGGAACTACTAACCATTAATTTTTTTCGATATGATCAAGAAGTTTCTATTGCCAACCGTTGTCATGATGGCACTGATTAGCTGCCAATTCACCGAAACCATGACCCTTAACGAAGATGGTTCGGGACGAATGTCTATTTCCATGGACATGAAAGAACTCATGGCCTTTGGTGGGATGATGGAGGATACGACCATGGTAAAATTGGATACGATCATCCGTATGAAAGATGTACTGCTTGAGAAGAAGGACAGCATCGCCGCCTTGCCTAAAGAAGAACAGGAACGTCTAAAGAAGATCGAGAACTTCAACTTTCATTCCTCCATGGATCCGGAAGCGGGCACCATGATGTTTGACGTCTTCACCAATTTCACCAATATCGAAGAGGCCAACGAAATGATGAATGCCTTCGAAACCAGCGGGGATTACCTCATGGGAATGGGTAAGGATACCGAGGTACAAACCGACTCAAAATCGGGTGGGATCATGGCCGTGGCCTACTCCTACGCCAATGGCAAGTTCATGAGGGACGCCTTCATCAAAGACAAGGAACGCCATCAAATGCAGGTGGACAGTATGAAATCGGCAGAGGGATTCATGAGCAGCATGACCTACAAGATCAAGTATACCTTTCCGAAGAAAATAATCAAATCGTCCGTGGAAGATGCACGTTACTCTCTCGATGGAAAAACCATCGAATTTGAACGCAGTTTCCTGGAGTACCTGAAAGATCCGGATGTATTGGATCTGGAAGTGGAATTGGAGCAATAATACATGAGCAAACAAGTAGAAGTTCGAGACCTTGGCCACAAGGACTACAAGGAAACCTGGGAGTACCAGGAGGAGCTCTTTAGCGGTATTCTGGACATTAAAAAACGGAATCGGCGCGAGGACCTCACCCTGGAAACACCCAATTATTTTCTCTTTGTGGAGCATCCTCATGTGTATACCCTGGGCAAAAGCGGGGATATGGATAACCTATTGGTTTCCGAAGAAAAACTGGCCGAGATCGGAGCCACCTTCTACAAGATCAATCGCGGAGGAGATATTACCTACCACGGACCGGGGCAGATCGTAGGCTATCCCATCCTCGACCTGGAAAATTTCTTTACCGATATCCACAAATACCTGCGTTTTCTCGAAGAAATGGTGATACTCACCTTGGCCGAGTACGGCCTAAAAGCAGAGCGTTCCAAAGGAGAGACCGGGGTTTGGCTGGACGTAGGCACGCCCTTTGCTCGTAAGATCTGCGCCATGGGTGTGAGGGCCAGTCGGTGGGTGACCATGCATGGCTTTGCCCTTAACATTAACTCCAACCTGGGCTATTTCGACCATATGATCCCCTGCGGGATTCGTGGTAAGGCGGTTACCTCATTAAACGTCGAATTGGGAAAAGCAGAGGTACCCGTTTCCGAAGTAAAAGAAAAACTACTAAAACATTTTACCGCCTTGTTCGAGGCTACCTTAAAAGAAAAGATCGCTCCCAACCTGAGTTAGCAGCGATCCATTTTAGTGTAATACTAGTTATTCGCTGAACGACGTAAGCATTCCCATTCCATCCAGCTTTCCATTCTTTTTGTAATCTTCCATTTTCACCACGCCAACGCCCTCGGCGATCCATTGCTTGGAATGCCGCGTCATACGGGTGCCCATTTTCATTTCGGTAGTGGAGGTGATGATAAAACAGTCGAAAGTTCCGGCAGGTGTAGTGATGGTCTCTTTTCCTTCTACCTTTCGGTTAATGATATCAATGTTCATATTCATATTGATCCCGCTCATATTGATAGCAATATTGATACCTCCATCAGGCAATTCCTGACCTACACTCAGGTCGTTGGGAAGGTCAATATTGGTCCCAGTTACCTCAGTCTCGGCATTTTGAAATGCCTGCATCATCTCTGGGCGCGATAGCGAATTGAAATCGATAGAAACCAGTCCTTCCTTGCACAGGATGTTGTAGTCCGAGGTCGTAATTAGATTTCCTTTGTCGTCAATTAGTTTTTGGTTCATGACGGCCAAATCACCATCATCCGTAGCAGTGACCGCACCTACGGTATGTTCGACCACACCCGTTAGTTTGCCTTTTTTATCGTACATGCTTAATTGTGTCGAAGCACCTTCCGAAAAGGGATAGAACTTGCTACAGCTATTTTGAGCCACGGCACTCAATGAGAGAAAGCAAATGGCTAGAAAGGTTGCGAGATATGTTTTCATTTTTTAAAAGTTTTAAGTGTTTATATTTTTATGCTGAAGGGATCACCAGTATTTCTACCCGGCGATTCTTCTGTTTGTTTTCTTCGGAATCATTCGGTGCCACAGGTTGGTTTTCGCCAAATCCCTTGACCACGAACTTATATTTTGCACTCAGGTGCTTTTTTAGATAACTGCTCACTTCATTGGCCCGGTTCTCTGAAAGCGTCTTATTGCTTGCCGGATCACCCACATTGTCGGTATGCCCTTCCACGATCACCGTGCCTGAAGGCATTTCCTGTATTTGTTCGAGTAATTCTTCCAGCGCGGTCGAAGCACTTTCCTTCAATTGATATTTCCCCGTATCGAAAAGCACGGCACTGTCCAGGTTGAGACGAAGTGCCCCACCAATGGCAGCCACAGCATCCACATCGGCGCCGGGCAGATCGCTAAAGGTCACCAGGTCGGTCAATCGCACATAGGTGAAGGTTTCCTTGGGCTGCACGTGAGGGCCAATATCGACCATGGCCGTACCACCTTGAATCCTTCCTACCTCGATCCATTCCACACCATCCTTGGAGATCTCCAAATTGGTGGGCTCGATAGCTCCCATTTCAAAAACGTAAAGGTCAGGACCGTTCACATCGGCAATGGCATTGTTGGTAAACTCCAGGGTGAGTACCCCTCGGGTTCCGAGATTGCAGATCTTGGGATTGGCCCAGCGAAAATTCTCCTTGGTCATATTGGGTACGCCAACCGCACCGTCAGGATAATTTCCATCTTTCATAGATGTTTCAAAAGAAACCACCCGGTCGGCAAACGAAAGGTCGCCTAAAGGCAAATAAATGTAGTTGTTATGCGAATCCAGGTAGGTGTCTCCTGCATTCTCGTCGTCGCTATACCAGCCTGGATTAGCCTTGTTAAAGTCGTCACGGGCTTTTTTTGCCTTGGGTAAAAATCGGCGCGCCTGCGACCCACGACTGTATTCAAAGCGCTCGATCACAGCTTTAAAATTAGGACTGGCGCTGCCGTTTTCAATGGCACGTGAGATATCTGCCGGTAAAACGTAATCACGCATGTATTTAGACTGCGATTCCGTAGTAATGGCCTCTGCGGCCGGGAGTTTCTTGATCAAGTCCAATTCCGCCGGTGTGATCTCAAAGAAGGTGAGCAATGCTTCATCCATCTTTTCAGGGGTAAGCGATTGCGAAGCCAATGACCGGTGCACCTGGTTGCGTTTCTCACGGCTAAACCCATACCAATCTCTCAGGATTTCCTCCAATCGCCGGAAGTAATCGATATCGAGCTGTTCGCGCAAATTGGCCATGGCGCGGTCCTTCTCCGAAAGTCGAGGCTGCCGTTTGGGAAACGAAGTTTGCAATCCGGTGCTGTCGTTCCCGGTTTGCAAACCATTGCTCATGTCGTTCAGGACAGAATTCAAACTATCGCCAAATTGTTCCGGGTCGAAACCGTTCAAATCACCGGAAAACATAGCTTCCATTTGCTTGATCAATGCCTCGGCCTCGGCTTCATCCATTTGGCCATTGGCAACCATCTCACGGATCGCAGCGTTCGTGATCTTTTGTTGCGCCAGGGGATCGTCAAAATCTATTTCCTCCATGCCGTTGGTTGCCTCGTCTTCGTCGTACTCAACAGGTTGCGACTCAACGTCATCCACAGCCGCATCCTTTTCCGAAGCATTCTTACAAGAGAACGAAAGCAGCAAACACAGAAACAAAAATACCAGGGGTGTTCTCATGATTAATCGGGTCTCTTGTAGTGCATGGCACTAAATTCGTAATACATATAACCGAAGCGGTCATACCAATCGGGGATACCGTGCTCTGCTTCACAGTCGTTCAATTTCATCAACGCCCGTTTCTGACTCTCAAGCAGTTCCACATACTTCTTGTCGTAGGTGGACTGCAGATTCTTGATCGATTTTTCGATCTTACGTCGCTCTGCCTGCCACGCCAATCCCGAAACGCCATGAATTCCCGATACGTTGTCGCCAAAGGAGATGGCAGCATCGGTAAAGGTCTTGGTGCAATTGTAGATCACCTTCAAGCGTTCAAGGCTGTAGCGTACCGTGTTGAAATCGGCCCGGGCCCTGGTAAAGCAACTACCGCATTCTTCGGTCTCACAAAAGCTAGGCATTCGCGGCATTCCCGGGGGTGGCACCGAGTTGATGCAATCGCCCAAACCGGTATACGAGTCGTACAGGTCTCGAACTGTTTTATAGCGATCATCGTCTCGAATAATTTCACCCAATTCTCCCAAGCGATCCAGACCTTCATCCATGGCTTCCACACCTTCTTCGATCAATTCGGCACCCTCACCACGCAGCCAATCTTCGTAACCAGAGTCCTCCAGACCACCGTCGAAGGTTCTTAAGCCACCAGGTTGAGCGACCGCAGTGGCCGACATGCCCAAGGTGAGCAGGAGTGTGATTACGGCAGCTTTATTCTTATTCATAAGTTTGGCTGCCAGGAAACCGATAACGAGTAAGGCCACGCCAATAATAATATAGAGGATCATGTTGGATCCACCACTTGAATCGGATCCACCGCTATCGGGGTCCATTTCCTTCTTGGTGGCTTTGGTAAATGCCGATCCAAGGTGTTGTTCCATGGGCGAACTGGCATATACATAGATGGTATAGTTGATCTTCTCCCCGGATGGCAATACTTTAAAGCCAAAGTCGCCCTCCGTGCGAAGTTTGAAATTAATGATCCCATTTTTCGAACCGCGGGTGCTTTCAGATTCTTCTACTTCACCCCAGGTATTTTTCACCAATTCTGCCTTGAAATTCGGGTTTCCAAAATTGCTGAAAATGTACACGTCGATAAACTGGAACATATTGCAGCCATTCACATAGTAGTAATGCGGTTCGGTTTCGATGGTGGCATTGGCCAGAATCTGCTTGGCGCCGGGATGGTCTTTGTCATCCTTCAATTCAAGACGTGTGGGTTTGATCTTCTCGTCCAACGTATAGGGTTGGGCGATCACAGAAGTTCCGATCAACGCGACTACAATGGTAAGTAATGTGAGTGTTACTTTTTTCATGACGTTCTGTATTTGGATTTAGTTTTAGTTGAATCTTGCTGGGTGCCTGTATCGTTCGAGTTCTCCGTTTCATTGCGTCGTTTCCGACGTTTTTCCTTTCTCTTCTGTTTCTTCGGAGCATCAATCACACTGTCGAGTACACGATCCGTACTCTTTCGGGTTTCGCGTTCTACCCGCCTTTCGACGGTTCTTTCGGCGGCTCGTTCTACTCTTTTTCCTAGTTTTTTAAATACTTGAGCATCTGCCTGAAAGGCGAAAATCATCAAAAAGATAGTGAATAATATTTTAGGTGCTTTCATTTTAATAAGGTATAAAGGTTTATCTGCTACTGTGTTGGGTCTATTCTCCGAACTTCGGAGTGTTTGTTTTCTGAAGTAAAAGTAACAGGAAGGCCTCAGGATGCTATGGAAGTATGTAACCAAGCGTAGTACGTATGTAACATCCCTTGTTTTTTTGTTTATTCTGAAGAAATTTTGGCAATAATCAGCCAGCAACATACTCTGTCGGGGATACCCCGTACACTTTTTTGAAGCTTTTGGCGAAATAGGAAGGATCATTGAATCCTACGGTGTACCCTACCTCCGAAATAGAGATCTTGTTTTCTCGGAGAAGGGAGGAAGCCAGTTTGAGTCGTTGGGTGCGAATAAATTCAGTGGTAGACTGTCCGGTAAGTGCTTTCAGCTTCCGATGTAATTGCATTCGGCTCACGCCCATCTCCTTGCCGAACTCCTGCGCGGTGAATTCGGGATCGGTAAGGCGCTCGTCAAAAACCACCTGAAGCCGTTCCAGGAATTTCTCGTCGGCCGATGACACAGAGATCTCCTTGGGTTTGAGAATCACTTCCTGTGCGAAGCGTTGTTGCAGGAGTCGCCGATTTTCGATAAGGTTGTTGGCAGTGCCTAGTAGCAACTGCGAATTGAACGGTTTGGTAATGTAGGCATCGGCACCGGTTCCAAGACCTTCCAATTTGTCGGTGTCTTCCGTCTTGGCCGTCAAAAGAATAACAGGCACGTGAGAGGTGATCTCGTGTTCTTTCAAGCGTTTCGTAAGTTGAAAACCATCTTCCTCAGGCATCATTACATCGCTAATGACGATGTCGGGAACCAGGGCAATGGCTTGCTCAAAGCCTTGTCGGCCATCATTGGCCGAACGAACAGCGTAGGTAGTTTCGAATATCGTTCCAATGTACTGGCGAATATCGGCGTTGTCGTCGACCACGAGTACTACCGGGGCGTCATCGGCAGCCGCATCTCCCAATTCTACTGGTGGCCCGGGAACCATGATGGGTGTTGCTTCGTTAGTTTGCAGTTCCTCGCTGAGGATCTCACCGGGTTCATAGTTGTGTTTGCCGGGGTTGAATGAAATGGCAAAGGTGGTAAAACCAGGGCTGTTGCCGGGCATAAAAACAATCCCCTTGTGCAATTCGATGAGTTCTTTGGTAAGTGCCAGTCCAATTCCCGAACCGGTGTTTTGAGGATCGGTCTGGTAAAAACGATCGAAGATCCGTTCCCGCTCTTCCTGACTAAGGTCTTCGCTGGTATTGGTGATCGCAATATCGAATACCTCTTTTTGTCGTGTCCCGAATAATTCGATGGATCCTTTCTCGGGCGTGTATTTAATAGCGTTGCCGATGAGGTTGAACAATATTTTCTCCAGCGCGTCCCTGTCAAACCAATCGGTCGCATTGTCCTCCTTTACATGTACTCTAAAATCGATTTGCTTTTCGTGAGCGCTAAATGCAAAGGCTTCGGCCTGTACGGCCATAAACCTCGGTAGATTGCCGGGCTGTACTTGTAGTTTGCGATTGCCACTTTCCAGTTTCGACAAGGCCAGTAGCTGGTCCACCAGCGATTCGAGACGGTGGGCATTGCTTTGCGCCGCCTGAAGGTTTCTTCGTTGGGATGTCGATAGTTTAGAGGTAGCAAGCTGGTCGTCTAGAGGCCCTTTGATGAGCGTAAGTGGCGTACGAAACTCATGCGAGATGTTCGCAAAGAACGTGGATTTGGCAGCATCCAGTTCTTTCAGTTTTTCGTTGGTTTTTTGGCGATTTCTGTATTGAATGAAAAAGAAGACCCCAAGTAAGGTGGTAATTGCCAAACCACCCAATAGAAGGTTTCGTTGGTTGGTCTTTTGCTGTTCGGCGAGCTTGTTTTGAGAGGTGAGTAGGTCGATCTCCCGATCCCTGCTTTCAGTTTGGTATTGTCCCTCGATCTCCTTGATGCGTTCTGCACTTTGCACTTGGGCCAACGAGTCTTTAAGACGTGTAGCCTGTTGGAGTTCGGTATAGGCTCCCTGGTAATTATTCTGAAGGGCATAGGCCTGCGCTTTCAGTTCGTAGACCTGTTGGTTGATGGCACTATTTTTATTCCCTTGGTTGTATTGCAATACGGTTTCCAGGGTTTCAATGGCTCGCCCCGGCTCTTTCTTCAGAATAAAAACTCGAGCCAACTGTATACCACTTTCGGAGGCTTCATAGTCGAAGATATTGTTTTTGTTGAGTTCGAGGGCCTCGTTCAAAAAGGTGGTGGCTTTATCGAGTTCGTTGGTTTCGGTGTAGAGTAGTCCTAGGATCGTGTTAATTTCCGAGACGGTTCGTTCGTCCTTGATAGCCATAAAAAACTCACGACTACTAGAGAGCAGGCTATCTGCTCTGGGGTAGTCCTTCTTGTAAAAATAGACCTCTCCCAGATGCCGGTTGGTGGTTTGCATGTAGAAAGAGGCGGCATTGGCAGGGAGCTTTTTAAATTCTTCGTTGGCTTTGAGATAATAGGATTCGGCCGTGTTAAAGTCGTCGAGATCGGTGTAGATATTTCCTAAACTTTGAAATGCCGCCGCAATGATGTCGGGGCGTAGGGGTGCGACATTGTGGATGGAATCTACAGTGAGGAGGTTGGAAATAGCGGGTTGCAGCTCGTTCTTGCGAATGTAGGCACTAGCCAGCGCGATATGGGTGTCGGGAATGATCGTTGCATTACCATCGGGAATTTGTGGTCCCAGTTCAAGACATTCTTTGCAGGAATTGATGGCGGTGTCTAAATTTCCCAATAAATAATTCAATCGGCACAGGCCGTTGTATGAAAGCCCCATTCCCTTGATGTAGTTGTTTTCGTTGGACAGCTCCAATAAACGATTAAAATAGACGATGGCACTGTCCAATTTTTGGATCCGACGGTAGTAGGAGGCATAGAGATAGTAGGCCTCGGTCTTTCCAACGAAATAGTCCTTCTCATGGCTCAGTTCGTCGATCTTTCTAATGTATTGGAGTGCACTGGCAGGATCGGGATTGATAAGTTGGGAAACCTTTACCTTGTAGTCATAGATCAATAGGGAGTCTTTTTGCGGTATGCTTTGATCCAACGCTTCCTGTGCATGGCCCAGGAGGTACGTGAAGAAACAAAGAGTTAGAAGCAGTTGTCTCATAGGCAAGGAGGAGTTAACCCTCTTAAAGATAGTATTTTTCTGCTTCTTAGGGTGGTGGATCCAACAATTGTTTTGCCGCTCACTATGGTACATGCCGGATGGTTCATTTTCATGTTCCGGAATCGGATTTGATAAAAGTAATTTCTTTGATCACTCGTTTTTCGTCCATGATCTTCAAAACGTAGGTTCCGTCCTTCAATTTGGAGATATTGAGTAGGATCTGGTTGCCCAAAAGGTCTTCCAGACTGCCGGTATAGGTGTTGCGCTTTGCCATAGGAACCAACGTTCGTTACAAAAGTAAGCCGCCCCCGCTTTGTTCACCCCGAACAATGTAACAGAGATACCCACGTATGTAACAATGGCCATGTACATGGGTATGATGTACCCGCTTAAAGGGTAATTGGGAACTGGGACTAGTGCTTGTGATTTATGCTGAAATGTTTGGTGGTTGTAGATTCCATCAGTATCAATGCTCAAGCTCGTCGGGAGCAGAAAACAAAAAACAACCGGAACCCCCCAATTCCGGCTGCTTTTATCCATATGCCAATGGCATATTTCAATTCATGTTGATTTAGCGTCTTCCGGTACGTGGTGCATCATTATGAATCCTCACGGCCAGAAACTTGTTGGTACCGTTTGCAAAGTAATCTTGTGCATTGAGATTGAATTCATATTCTTCGACCGAACTAGTCGTTACCCCATTCACTATGAGGTCTGCGGTGATCACCAATCCTGTTCTCGGATCGGATCGGTCGCCGGCGCATTGAACGCGCATTCTGTCCGTTCCCGCATCTTCAATAGTGCAGCTCCCAAAGAACGAATTGGGGATACGAAAGGACCGATTGTTCGGTAGGATCCATGTCAAGAATGCAAGTCCTCCTTGATCATTTCCGGTGTAAACGATCCTATAGGTTTCCCCTCTCTTGAGGTATAAGGCACGGTTATCGAAATCGAAGGTCTCCGTAATATCTAAGGTGTAAGCCCTGTTTTCTATTCTAAATAAGAATTTGGGAGACACAGAATCCCGTTCTGGGATAACGGTGCGACAACCTGCGAATAGAAAGCCGAGGATCATGTATCCAAAGATGAATTTTCTCATTGCTTTGCTACGAATTTTGATTACTGCGGAACAATTTCCGTCGCCTGTCCGTTTGCGATATAAATTCGAAGTCGGGCGTTGGTCGAGTTTCCAGCAAGTCCGCTGGACCCCCCAAAATCAATTGCTTCAATATCAATACTAGAACCTACCAGGTCTCCACTCGTTCTAAAGGTCCCTGCATATTGTGCAATTCGGTAGGGATCGCTTCGGTTTCCGCTCCAGACCAGATTATTTGTCAATGGGCTACCGCTATTTTCACTCCAAGTGCTCGGTAGAGGCGAGGTAACATCTATATAGTCTCTCGAATAGGTCAAGGAGGCGTTTCGAACACCGCCCCTGTCATTCACAGTGAATACGAATTCATAGTTGGTGTCACTTTTCAAATTCAGAATAAAAGAATTGAAATCGTTGTTTTGGGTAAAAGTTCTGTCAAATCCATCTCCGGTGATCTTTAACCGGAAGGTAGGGGCTGTG
>JBCCHR010000081.1:0-10355 GCA_039028655.1 Bacteroidota bacterium | reverse complement strand
GGTATATTGGTACCTCCCGATAACAAAGAAGCGATCGTGAGTGCCGTGAGAGCGCTTTGTGCACAGGCCGAAAAGGGTGAAGCACTTTCGAGGGCAGCCAGGAAGAAGGTAGAAGCTTTTGACTGGGAAATTGTGAAACATGATTGGATCACGCTTTTAAAGCAATAAATAAATACTTACTTTTAGGGGGTCAAAACTAACCTAATGTCCCAAAAATCGAGCATTCACTTTGATATATCGGAACGTAAGGTCCTGTTGCGGATTTTCGATATTGCCTTTGTGCTCGGACTCCTGTATTTGGTTGGTACCGTCTTCGATTTTGATTATTTCGTGATCAATTCTCAGCATTGGGTTTGGTCCATTGTACTGGGCCTCTACCTTACCATTTTCGCCAGCATTTTTGAGCTGTACAATCTCCAAAAAGCCAGCCGTTTTGAAGTAGTGGTGCAAAACGTGATCCTCACCTCCTCGGTGACGGTGCTCATTTATTTGCTCACCCCGTTCTTTACCCCTGAACTTCCGGAAAACCGGCTTCAGATCGTTTATTTTTACATCGCTATCAACCTGGCACTGTTCCTTTGGCGCTACGCCTATATTGTACTTATTTCGGCACCCAGGTTCTTCAAGCGGGTGTTGCTCATCGCCAATGCGCCGCAGATCGATGCGATCATTGCGTCTCTCCAGAAATCGGATCCCAACTACCGTGTGGTTGGTTTTATCAATACCGACACCCGAGACTACGAACCCGAAGAGGAGAACGACTTGCAGGAATTTGCCCTCACCAATGTGGCGAAGACCGTGGCCGATCAAACTATTTCTGAGATCGTTGTGGCCGCGTCCCAGGACGATGGGATCACTGTCTATCTATACAACCAACTCATCTCCTTATTGGAAAATGGGGTGCCCATCAGGGAGTATACCCAGGTGTACGAGGAGATCACCCATCGTGTACCGGTGCAACATGTGGAGAAAGATTTCTATCGCTATTTCCCATTTAGTCGTAGTAACCAAAACAAATTATACCTCTTTTTTCATCGGTTATTGGATCTGCTATTCTCGGTGATAGGCCTGCTCTTTGGTTTGCTGATCTCACCCATAATTATCGTAGGAAACATTGTTGGGAATCGGGGTCCGGTGTTCTACACCCAAATTCGTGTGGGACGCAACGGGAAACATTTTAGGATCTACAAACTTCGAAGCATGATAGTCGATGCTGAAAAGGGTGGGGCCCAGTTTGCTGAAAAAGTGGATCGTCGAGTGACGCGATTTGGCCGTTTTCTTCGGAAGTCAAGATTCGATGAGATTCCGCAGTTTATCAATGTGATCAAAGGAGATATGAGCGTCATTGGCCCCCGGCCGGAACGACCCGTTTTTGTGAAGGAACTTTCCGAAAAGATCCCGTTTTATGAGATACGACATATCATTAAACCCGGAGTTACCGGTTGGGCCCAGGTGAACGCCAAATACGGTGCCTCGGCCGAAGATGCCCTGGAAAAATTGCAGTACGATCTGTATTACATAAAAAAGCGAAGTTTCTTCCTCGACATCAGTATCGTGATCAAGACCTTGAGTACGATCATCTTCTTCAGAGGGCAATAAGATCTCGCAACGATACCTTCTATCCTGCCTCAGACTGTCGTTGTGCCTTCAGGAATCTCACCACATAGAGATAACGAATCGCCAATGCGACGAAAAACGGCACGAGTGCCAATGCAAATCGCTGGATACCTGTAATGGAATGCAGAGTGAGCAATGCCAGAAGCAATAGCAAGAAAACGATGTACTTCCGGAGCCAGTTCTTGGGTCGCTTTTTGGCGATCAGGGTAATGAATAATATGGAGAACGGGAAGGCCCATAGAAGGTTGAAATTATTGGCCGTAGCCGAATGATCGGTGGCGAACCAAAGCAGCAATAGAAATACCCCGATCAAACCTGTTATCAGGAACAACAGGGCGTCGAGATACCTGCTACGGGTTCCCTTTTGGTAATCGCGATAGGTAACCCAAAGCAGGAGTAAGGCGATCAATCCAAAAACAAACAGCGGACTCATAAAGAAACTACCGGAGTCGTCATTTGGCGTATTTTCGTAGATCACTTCATAACCGCTTACCAGCGGCAGGGTGGCGCCGTTTCTGGATACAGTCGCCGTTTGGGCTGCCTCAAAAACAAAATCCGGGAGGAACTGATGCTCCCAGGGAGTGGCATTTACATCGGTCACGGCGCCAATGGCGATATCCATTCCCAGGCTTCCCCAGCTATTCCAGTTCACATTTTGCGCGATGAGTTCCCGAAAGGTGTTTTCTTCCGCAACGTAGTCGTCTTGATACTGTACCTCGCCGGGAAGTGCAGTAACCAACACGTCCCGGATGCGCGTGGCACAATTGTCGAAGAAGAAATCGTACTTGTAATCCTTGTTTTCCGGCTGTGCATTGTTGATCAGGTATTCGAACAATCGACTGCGCTGGTTGCTATCCAGGTTGAGCACCTGTTCTTTTACCCATCGGTTTTGACGTTGGTAACGGTTGTAAAAATTCTCAAACGACTCAACACTCAGGGAGTATAATAATTTTCCTCGGGCGAATTTCGTATAGAAATTGGGCGTGCTAAAATCATAGGTGCCATAGTTAAAAACCCAATCGCGATTGGTCGCAGTATCTTTTATTCTGAAGGAATTGTGACCAAACTTGTCGTTGAGATTGGCGCCGGGACCTACGGTGAGGATACTGATCTGAGCATCATCCGACAGGGTAAGCTGTTGTGCTTCCGAAGAAAAATTCAGTAGAAATAAAGAAAAGAGGCAAAATAGAAATCGCAATTTCACTGGGTGATGGGTTTGATGGCAAAGATATAAAAGAGAAGGTCACCAATGGAAGACCGGAAACAATTTAGCGGAATAAACTCCAATCCAGCTTCAGGGAGAACACGTTGGAGTAGAGGGCAACACTTTGATCACCAATGTCGGTAAGGGCGTAGTCCACCTGAACCCCCTTATAACGGAATCCAACACCAATATTGGGCTGGAATCCAACCGATTCACTACCGTCAAGCTGCGTTACATTCTGGAAATTACCTGCGCCTCCACGAACGAAGATCATGTCCTTGTACCCAAACTGAAGGCCCACCGCCGGCGTCATGCTGGTAAAGGAGGTGGAAACAATATCGTTGGTCTGGGTAAAGCGAAAGTTAAAATCTACCTCGGCCAACAGTGAGAAATCATATCGATAGACAAATTTTTTGGCAACCCCCATAGTGAGTTTGGGAATGGTGATCTCGGTCGATTCAGGGAGTTCCTGGTTCTGTCCTTCCACCGCACCTGAAATGGTGGCAAACTGTGCCTCATCGATGTTCCAGGCGTTAAAGGTGGTGGTAATGTCGCGTGCCATCACTCCAAATTTCCAATCGCTCTTCGTCTCGAATTGAATCGCCGCATCCATACCAAAGCCCCATGAGGTCGCAAAATCGCCGATAATACGGCGAACTACCTTGGCATTGAAACCAATGTTAAGGCCATCCAACGGAAGCGCCCGCGCATAGGAGAAGGTAGCACCATAATCGGCCGTGGAGAACAGACTGATCCGGTTGTAATCAATATTTCCTTGCTCGTCGATAAGTTGGGTGGTGTTGAGGATGTCGTCCACACCAAATCGGATGATAGAGAAACCAACGGCACTTTTATCGTCCAATGGCATGGCAAAGGCCGCATAGTCGTAATTGGCGATGTTGGCGAAGTAAGAAGCGTGCATGAGCGCGATCTGCTTGTCTTCCAGGTTGAGCAATCCGGCAGGGTTCCAGTAACCCGAATTTACATCGCCCGTAGAAGCTACCACAGCATTGGCCATGCCAAATGCTCCCGCATCCACACCAATATTCAAAAATTCATTGGAATATTTACGCGTAGTTTGGGAGAACAGGCTGCAACTTACCAAAAAGAAAGCGGCAAAAAGTATCTTTTTCAAGCGATTAATTTTCTGCAAATATCTTACTATTTTACACAATAGTAAACTATATTTTGGATTACATATTGTATTTTCCTAAGTGTAGACGTAAATACTTTGCTATTTTTACAGAAACCAACCTAATAAATGCTGAAACATCTTCCTAACGCCATCACCTCCCTCAATCTGCTTTGCGGCTGTGTGGCGGTTCTTTTTGCCATATCCGGAGACTTGATCGCCACCTCGGTTTTTGCCATACTGGGGATCTTTTTCGACTTTTTTGATGGCCTGGCCGCCCGATTGCTCAATGCCCAAAGTAAACTGGGATTGCAATTGGACTCCCTGGCCGATATGATCACCAGCGGATTGGTGCCTGGAATTGTTATGGTGAAGTTGATGGAGAAGGCCTATGGGGTGACCGCCCTGCCTCAGAGTGCTTCTGCCAAAGGTACCCTGGAATGGGATTCTCTGGAATTTGCCTTCGATCCGCTGATCGGTTTATTGATCGTTGTGGCTTCTGCCTATCGATTGGCGAAGTTCAACATAGATACTCGCCAGACCGACAGTTTTATTGGCTTGCCCACACCGGCCAATACCTTGCTCATTCTAAGCCTGGCGGTTATCACCGTGCTGTATCCCGAGCATTGGGTGTCTCAATGGTTGCAGAACCCATGGGTGCTCATCGGGATCACTGTTGCGAGTTGTATTTTACTGAATGCCGAAATACGACTGTTTGCTTTGAAGTTCAAAACCTGGGATGTGAAATCCAACGCCAAGCGCTATATCTTTCTGCTACTCTGCTTGGTGGCGTTGGTATTGCTGAAGTTCTTGGCGATTCCGCTGATAATAGTACTGTACATCGTCATGTCCCTGCTATGGAAAGAGCCTGCCTAAAATTCTAGTTTCTTCTTCCGAAGCTCAAAGTTCTGTCCAAGATATACCTTGCGCACCATCTCGTCGCTGGCCAATTCTTCTGGAATTCCATGCTTGAGGATACTTCCTTCGAACATCAGATAGGTGCGATCGGTGATCGCCAGCGTTTCCTGTACGTTGTGGTCGGTGATCAGGATTCCGATATTCTTATTTTTAAGTCGTGCGACGATGCCCTGGATGTCCTCTACCGCAACGGGATCTACCCCTGCGAAAGGTTCATCCAAAAGGATGAAGTTAGGATCAGTAGCCAGTGCTCGCGCGATCTCCGTCCGTCGTCGCTCACCACCACTTAGCAGGTCGCCACGGTTCTTGCGGATATGTCCCAAACCAAATTCTTCGATCAGCGACTCCATTTTATGGTGTTGCTCTTTCTTGGAAAGTTTGGTGAGCTGAAGCACACTCAGAATATTGTCTTCAATACTCAGTTTTCTGAACACAGAGGCCTCCTGCGCCAGGTAACCAATACCGTTTTGCGCCCTTTTGTACATAGGATAGGTAGTGATCTCGGTATTATCAAGGAAAATGCGCCCGCCATTGGGTTTGATCAGCCCTACGATCATATAGAACGACGTGGTTTTCCCGGCCCCATTTGGGCCCAACAGCCCCACGATCTCGCCGCGGTTCACCTCCACAGTAATTCCCTTGACCACCTTTCGGCCCTTGTAGGATTTTATCAGATTTTCAGCTTTCAGTTTCATCCGGCGACAATAGTACGATAAAAGTAAGGATTCCTGTCTTAAGGAAAAATTAAACTTGTTCTTCCAGGGCTTCCCAGTATTCGTAGGCCCGTCGTAGGTGGGGGATCACGATGGTGCCTCCAATGAGCAATGAGATGCTCATGGCCTCGACCACCTCCTCTTTTGAAAACCCCATTTTATGGCAAGTTTCCAGGTGATAGCGCACGCAATCGTCGCAACGTAATACCAGGGAGTTGCCCAAGCCCAGTAATTCTTTGGTTTTCTTCGGAAGCACCCCGTCGCTAAAGGCGTTGGTATCCAGGTTAAATATACGCTTGAGTATCTTGTTATTATCCTCCAGCAGTTTTTCGTTCATTTTGGAACGATAGGCGTTAAATTCTTCAACAATAGTAGCCATAGTAGTGTTTTTTTATTCTGAATTCATTGGGCCGGATAGTGCAGCAGAGGACATTCCATTAGCCTGCAGCCTTCTTCGACTTTCGGTTCTGACGTTTGATCACCGCCCTGGAAATGTAAATACTGATCTCGTACAAGATCACTACCGGAATGGCGACGATGATCTGGCTGGCAATATCCGGAGGTGTGATAATGGCCGAAATGATCAAAACGATCACCAACGCATACTTGCGGTACTTCCTTAGAAACTGGGGCGTTACCAGTCCAATTTTGGTGAGGAAGTATATGATGATGGGAAGCTCAAAGATCAGGCCGCCGGAAAGTGCACACGCCCGTACCAACCCGATATAGCTGTCGATATCAAACTCGTTCAATACCTGCTCGCTTACCTGATAGGATCCAAGGAAGTTGATTGAAAGTGGTGTTACCACATAGTACCCAAACAAAACACCCATAAAGAACAATAAAGAGGCGATTAGGATAAAGCCACGGGCCGTCTTGCGTTCGTTGGTGTGCAGGCCGGGACTAATGAACTGCCAGAACTGATAAAGTACATAGGGAAATGCCACGATAAAGCCTGCCGTAATGGATGTCCAGATATGTACCGAAAACTGCCCCGCCATTTTCCTGCTTTGGATCGAAAAAGGCAACTCATTAAAACAAAAGTAATCCAGTCCTAATGCCTGCCCCGATTTACACAAAAGCCTGTAGGTGGGAAAGTCGGCGCTTTTAGGTCCCAGGATGAGCACATCAAAAACAAACTCCTTGAAAATAAAGGCTACCGTACCGAACAACACGATGGCTATGGTAGATTTGATCAAATGCCAGCGCAGCTCTTCCAGGTGGTCGAGAAACGACATTTCCTTCTCGCTATTTGCAGCGGATGTATTCATTAAATGATTCCTTCTTTGCTCAGGTTATGGATATGCACCACTCCGGCATACTTACCGTCCTTTTCGGCCAGAATTTGCGTGATACCGTGTTTGTCCATCATTTCCATGGCTTCGATGGCCATGGCATCGTTATCAATGTTCTTTGGGTTGCGGGTCATGATATCCCGGGCAGTGAGTTCGGAGATATTGTCAACTCGGGTCAACATGCGCCGCAGGTCACCATCGGTTATGATCCCGACGATCTTTTCGTCTTCAACAACGGCGGTAACCCCCAGCATTTTTTCTGTGATCTCGACGATCACTTTCTTGATCCCGGTATCCATAGACACCTGGGGTGCCTCGTTGAGGGACGTCAGGTCACTTACGCGTAAGTACAGTTTCTTGCCCAACGAACCTCCCGGATGGAACTTTGCAAAGTCGCGACTGGAAAATCCGCGTAACTCCAATAGCGACATCGCCAGGGCATCTCCCATAACCAATTGGGCGGTAGTACTTGTGGTGGGTGCCAGGTTATTGGGACAGGCTTCCTTTTCAACGTAGGCATGTAATACGTAATCACATTGCTGCCCCAGGAACGAATCCCGATTGGAGGTGAGCCCCAACAACTTATTGCCGCTGGCCTTGATCAGGGGGACCAAAACTTTGATCTCCGGTGTATTACCGCTTTTCGAAATGCAGATCACGGTGTCGTTCTCCTGGATGATCCCCAGATCACCGTGAATGGCGTCCGCCGCATGCATAAAGATCGCTGGGGTGCCGGTGGAGTTCAAAGTAGCCACGATCTTTGTGGCAATATTGGCACTCTTGCCAATTCCTGTCACGATCACCCTTCCCTTGGATTGAAATATATAGTGCACTGCTTCGGCAAATTCGTCGCCTACCAAACTGGATAAGTGCATAATTGCCTTGCCTTCCGTCTCAATCGTATTCTTGGCTACAGCAATGATTTTATCGTAATTATTCAAAACTTTACAGTTTTATTAGTTTGAAACTCATTCAGAAATTACTATATTTAATTACGCAAAGGCAGTACTACTGCACGAGCTCCCCCGGTTACTCAAATAGATAGATACCATTTGACCAAATAGGTTGCTAAATTACAATTGTTCTCTAGTTCTTACAATTTTAATTTTGAGGCCGCAAAAGTAGTAAATCACCAATAGCGTGGGCGAAAAAGATTTATACGCATCCCTTAAAAAATATTTTGGGTTTACGCAGTTCAAAGGACTTCAGGAAGAGGTAATCAAAAGCATTCTGAAGAATGAAAATACCTTTGTGATCATGCCTACCGGAGGTGGAAAATCCCTTTGCTACCAACTCCCTGCCTTGATGAACGATGGCACCGCGATCGTGGTGTCTCCGCTAATTGCCTTAATGAAGAATCAGGTGGATGTTTTGCGTTCTCTTTCTTCGGAAGATGGTATCGCCCACGTCCTTAATTCGTCCCTCAACAAGACAGAGGTAAAGCAGGTAAAGAGCGACATTACCAACGGCCTCACCAAACTGCTCTATGTGGCCCCGGAATCGCTCACTAAGGAAGAGCACATAGAATTTCTCAATTCGGTCAAGATCTCCTTTGTTGCCATCGATGAGGCGCATTGTATCAGTGAATGGGGACACGACTTCAGGCCGGAGTATCGCAACCTGCGCAAGATCATCGAGCGCATTGGTGATGACATACCTATCATTGGCCTTACCGCAACGGCGACACCCAAAGTGCAGGAGGACATCCTCAAAAACCTGGGGATCCAAAATGCCAATACCTTTAAAGCATCCTTCAACCGACCCAACCTGTACTACGAAATTCGCCCTAAGACCAAGAATATCGACAGTGATATTACGCGTTTTGTGAAGCAAAACGAGGGCAAGAGCGGTATCATTTATTGCTTGAGCCGAAAGCGCGTGGAAGAATTGGCACAAACCCTTCAGGTGAATGGCATCAAAGCAGTACCTTATCATGCCGGTCTCGACGCCAAAACACGGGTAAAACACCAGGATATGTTCCTCATGGAAGATGCCGATGTGGTGGTGGCCACCATTGCCTTTGGAATGGGGATCGATAAGCCGGATGTTCGCTTTGTGATCCACAATGATATCCCGAAGAGTATCGAAAGTTACTACCAGGAGACCGGTCGTGGGGGGCGCGACGGAGGAGAAGGGCATTGCCTGGCCTACTACAGTTACAAGGACATCGAAAAGCTTGAAAAATTTATGAGCGGCAAGCCGGTGGCAGAACAGGAAATTGGGCACGCTTTGCTGCAGGAAGTGGTGGCCTATTGTGAAACCTCCATTTCGCGCCGGAAATTTATCTTGCACTACTTCGGCGAAGAGTTCGACAACGAAACGGGAGAAGGGGGTGATATGGACGACAATATGCGTCATCCCAAAAAGAAACATGAGGCCAAGGACGACGTGAAGCGACTGCTTACGGTGATCAAGGATACCAACCAACAATACAAGGCCAAAGAAGTGGTGAATGTAATGGTGGGCAAGGTGAATGCCTTGATCAAATCCCATCGTACCGATGAGCAGCAGTTCTTCGGCAGTGGACAAGACAAGGCTCCGGAGCACTGGATGGCCTTGCTGCGACAGGTGCTGGTTGCCGGATTCCTTCGTAAGGATATCGAATCCTATGGGGTGATCAAATTGACAGAAAAAGGAGGAAATTTCATCCTGAAACCGGAGTCGTTCATGATGTCGGAAGACCATCGTTTCAAGGAAGCCAACGACGATCTCATTGTTCAAAATCAGAAAGGGAACAAGAATGCGGCCGATCAAAACCTATTTGCCTTACTCAAGGCCGAACGTAAGAAAGTGGCGCACGACCTGGATCTCCCGCCTTTTGTGATCTTCCAGGATCCATCGCTAGAAGACATGGCCCTCAAATACCCCATCACCAGAGAAGAACTGTCCAATGTACATGGGGTGGGCGAAGGAAAGGCCAAGAAATACGGGGCGCCCTTCCTCGAACTCATCAAATCGTACGTGGAAGAGAATGACGTAGTCAGGCCCGATGATTTTGTCGTGAAATCCACCGGGACCAACAGCGCGTTAAAACTCTATATCATCCAGAGCGTGGACCGAAAATTACCCCTCACCGATATTGCATCTGCAAAAGGACTGGAAATGCCCGAGTTCATCAAGGAGATGGAAGCCATTGTCTACAGTGGTACCAAATTGAACATAGATTACTGGATCGAGGATGTTTTGGACGAGGACCAACAAGAGGAGATACATGATTACTTCCTCGAAGCCGAAACCGACAAGATCGACGAGGCCATGGAAGAGTTCGATGGAGAGTACGACGACGAAGAACTACGCCTGTACCGCATTAAGTTCATTAGCGAGGTGGCCAATTGATTCTGCTATGCCTAGGTTAGTGTTCCACAGGCTGGATCAAGTCCCACAAATTCCCATAAAGATCTTCAAATACCAAAACAGTTCCGAAGTCTTCCGAAGAAATAGGTCTCACTGCGTACTTCTTTCTTGTACCTCTTTGC
>JBCCHR010000080.1:0-10398 GCA_039028655.1 Bacteroidota bacterium | reverse complement strand
TGTAGATGTGGGGCGAGGCCCGCAGGGTCTCCGTCAGGCCGCGCCGCTCCATGTCCAAACGGGTCGAGTTCAGGGTCGAGTTCGAGACGATGATCCCTTGCTCGGCCAGCTTGGCTTTCATTTTTCGATAATTCTTATTGTTTAATGATTCGCTTGATGCTGCTTGATTGTTCTGCATCAATTCGAATGAAGTACATACCCTGAGCCAGGTTGGCGATGGAGAAATTAGTCTCCGTTCCGGCATCCGACAAAGATATGGTTTCAATGATCCTACCGTTCACGTCGGTGATGGTAAGACCAACTAGTGTTTCACTGCTTGTGTTCAACAACGTAAGGTCGCCAGAGGTTGGATTTGGGTATAGCAAAAGCAAGCTGCTTAACTCGTTATCTTCCAATCCTAGAACGATCTCGTTCACGGTAAGCAAGAAGATACACGATTCCGTATTTCCGGCATCATCTTCGGCTGTGATCGTGATCGTTGTAGTTCCGGCACCTACTTGGGTTCCCGCAGCAGGATCCTGCGTAAGTGCAGGAGAAGCCGTACAGTTGTCTGTTGCCACAGCGTCACCGGTGTAGTCCGGAATAGTAAATTGTTCTCCCTCGTTCACGTCGACGGTCACATTGGCCGGACAGGTAAGTTCGGGATCTTCACCATCTTCTACGGTTACTTCCTGCGTACAGGTCGCTGTGTTACCCGCAGTATCGGTCACCGTCCAGGTAACCACAGTAACTCCTACAGGCAGATCGGCCGGTGCGTCGTTGGTCGCTACTTCCCCACCACAATTGTCGGTAGTGGTTGGTGTTCCGATCGCAGAGCTAGGGACAGTACATTCGCCTGGTTCTGTATCCAGGGTGATATTGGCCGGACAGTCGATCGTTGGTGGCGCCATATCTGCGGTCACCTCGGCTTCGGCTCTATCTCCAAAACATCCCTGGTAACCCAGGTTAATGTCGGCGTTAGGCACCCCGTAGTCGGATGGCTGGCATCCACCTGCCCAGTCTACAGCTGAATTACTTTCGTTATCCCTGCGGTAGGATTCATTACAAGTGCTACCAAAGTTGGCACCGTTACCGGTCCAATCCAGATCGGCAGCTGTAACATTAAAGCCATTGATCGTTACATTAAAAGTGGCTATTTCTGAAGCAGGAGTGTTCCAGAACACAGAATCCACCACATCTCCATTGTCATCAATGATCAGGATCCAACCTGGCTGATTGTCGTTCCAGAAAATATTAACACCCCAGTCGTTACCTCCTCCCGGATCGGTCCAGTACATAGTTGAATTGGCTCCCATAGCACCTAAGGTTTGCACCACAGAATTTACCGAGTTGATATTGGAATATGGTTCGTCACTTAATGCAACGCTATATCCGGAATAATCGGCTGCAACACCAATATTTTGGATTTCCAAAGCATCCGCCTGCAAGGTGATCTCAGAGATCTTCAATTGTGCTTCCGCAGCAGCCGGAGTTTCTTCAGCCCAAACGCTCGTAGAGCCAGTAGGCGCGAAGGTATAGGATGTTCCAACAGCCAGCGGTTGTCCACCCGTTGCATCATCATACCATCTAATGGTGTTGTTTGGATCATTAGGTACAGCTGTTACCGTTATATCGTCTCCCACACAGAAATCTGACACTCCGGTTGCGGTAGGAGGTGCAGGAACTCCAAATACTTCGATATCATCGGTATCTGAAGACGCAGTCGAACAGGCACCTGTGGGTACTGTATACGTAATGGTATGCACACCAATACCCGCTGCCTGAGGATCGAACGAATAGGTAGATCCGTTGCCGTCATCGGTTACACCAGGTCCACTATATTCTCCGCCAAAAGGCGTTCCACCACCAAGTCCAGTAATTTCGACTTCGTTAACACACACATCTCCAGGTGCAGTAAATTGCGCCGTTCCTGATGGTGTATCAAAAGCTTCGGTACCGTCACCTCTGCTTCCAGAAGATCCTTGATCGGCACTCACACCCAGACCTCTTTTCGCAAAGGCATCCCAGAGCAAGCACTCGTTGGCACCGCCATACAAGGCTAGATCTGCAGCAAAGATCGCATCACGGCCATCTACAAAACCGGGGCTACATGGTTGCAATTTCATTGCTTCTGTAACCAACGCCATGGCTTGTACGTTTCCGGCATCCTGATTTACATCACCTGTAAAGTTGTAAATGTCATTGTCGAAACCGTGTTCGTCAACCAATGCCCAGGTAACTTCCCAAAGCGTAGTACACCATACCGAACCAACTCCGTGAGGAACTGAGGCCGTTTTAATGTCGTCATAGGTCTGTGGATTTACAGCAATGTCTGTGTTATAAGGAAACGGACGAATACCATTTCCACCGGGTCCTTGATTGAACAGGTAGGTACCCACGCCTCGCGAGTCGGTTCCTGTATCTCCCGGCTCGTAGGTCATGATTACCCCGTACCAGTCGCTCCATCCTTCTCCCATTTGTTCCTGGTTGCTCAAACAGCCAGTGTTGTTTCCACCACCGGTAAGTCGATTCGAAATTCCATGGCCATATTCGTGAATGATCACCAGGTTATCGAAATCTCCATCTTTGTTTCCACATACATACATCTGCATTCTAGGATTGTTTCCATCTCCAGGAGTACCAAAGTTGGCATTACAGGTTCCGGAACCATCCTGGGCTTCCGAATTTACAGAGTCGCTCCCTGCTCCACCGTTTCCGTAGTTGTTCTCCTGAAAATTTCCTGAAGCCTCGTCGAACCCATACACATACAATACATCATGGATGATATTGGTCCAGTAAAAGAGGTTGGTAATAGCTGCATCTTCAAACGGATTCCCAGAAGTATAGTTTTGATCGAAGGGGTATCCGGTAAACTCTAAGGAACTTCCGGCATCCGGTTGATATCCCTGATTATCGCCGTCGTCATAGGCATTGGCATTGTTTCCTCGAGTCACGGTAAATTCGGCTCCCGTGGCACCATTGGTGTCGTGCCATCCAAAAGGAGACGAGAAGTTGGCCGGAATTACTTCAATGGTTCTGTTCCCATAGTAAGGGCTTTCGAGGGGCATGGCGAAAACCTCGTAGGTTTCAACCATAAATCCTTCGGCTTCCAACTCGGCCTTCTTGGCCATAGCCTCTTTATAATTTGGAATATCGTAGAGGTTCTTGTTATAGTCGAGTACTTCTTCTCCTTCATGAACACTGTGGTCATGATCAAAGTTACAGCTCGTCATGAAGTTGTTCTGGTCCACAATTGCTCCGGTGGTCGCATCCACGCGAACACTCCACCAGTTTTCCTGAGCCACCTCTTCAATAGAAAGATCCCAAGCAAGTACAAGTTGGCCTGCTTCGTTCATTTGATACACCAACTTCGCCGGTATCGGACTAAGAGAGATTCCTCCGTCGCTTAAAAGCACCTTATTGGTACCTCGTTCAGAATTGATCACCGTCAAATCTGCAGAAATTGAATAATTAAAGTGACTCGCCGCGCGCTGAACCGCCTGAGCAGCAGTTAATGAGGGGCTGGCACCACCACTTGAACGAGACACGGCATTCTCAATAAACTTGTTGTGCGCCTGCAACACTTCACCATTAGGTAACAAGTGTACACTGGATTCACTTCCATAGATCTCGATCCCATTGAGGGTCTGTCTGTAGTAAATGTGCTGTACGTCGCTAGTGCTACTGGTGTGTTGATCGGTAATTACCCAATTGGCATCCTGGGCAGTGATCTCATTGTTCTCCAGTAACAGGGTCAGCTGCGCATCGATGGACGGCTCACTACTTTGAGCGAACATTGGGCTGGAAATACCCAATAAAAACGCACATGCGAGCAGCATTGTAAGATTTTTCATAGAAATAAGTTTAGGTTAAAAATGGTTACAGGTGGTTATAGATTCGAGCAAATCTATTAAATAGACGGCCATTTCCCAAATTTCAGGATGCCGATTTTGTAACGTTTTTCACACAATTCTGTTAAATTTTGTGTTTTAATCGGTGTTTTCTGACAATTTATCGATGTTTTTGCAACTCAGTTGCAATAAGCGCAATGTGCGCCACAATCGTTCAAACTAAGATGACAATGGCACATTTCTTATAATTTGAAGATTCGAAACATCTTGTCGCCAGCACTCGAATTAACCATCACAAAGTACGTACCGGTTGAAAGTTCAGCAATTGAGATATGCTGTTCAACTTCGTCACTTCTGATTTCGCGCTGCCAAATTTGTTTACCTATCATGTCCCATATGGTTATGGATGAAATGCGTCGTTCCTGCGGATTCAAAATAGTAAAGGTGTCGGTCACTGGATTAGGAGTTAGAAATAGCTCTCCGGTAGCCAATTGCTCTTCAGAAACAAAAATCAAGTTCATTACAAATTCGCAACTGGTCTGGTTACCAGCAATATCAGTGGCCGTCATCGTAACTCTTGTTTGAGGTTCGGTAATCAAGGTGCCGGGCTTTGGTTCCTGATAAAGTAATTGTACTCCTGAGCAGTCATCGGTCACGTTGGTCACTCCGGTGAAGTCATTAAGCGAATATGGCACTCCGATCGGCACGGTAAAACTAGGGTCGGCGATGCAATCTATTTGGGGTGGCGTAACGTCATTTTCCACAACAACAAATATGGAAGCACTGGAGACCGCAGAGCAAATGGTTTCTCCAAGGTCATAGGTGATACGATGGGTGCCTGGGCCTGCCAGAACAGGATCAAAATCAAACGTTTCACCGTTTCCGTTATCGATAACACCTTTTCCACTGTATATCCCTCCTAAAGGATAACCCCCTCCAAGATTATCATAGAAACCTGCCTCCACGCAAAATGGTTCAAAGTCGTTTGAAAAACTCGCCTGGTCGTAGGGAGTATCGTAGGATGCCGTCCCATCAAACTGGTTATCAGGATCACCTTGATCCGCCAAGGATCCTAATCCCCGCTTCGCAAACGCATCCCAGATAATACACAAAATCTCGCGCCCATAAATTCTCCTGGCAGCCGTGATTATTCCATCTCTGGCATCCACAAAACCGGGTTGGCATGGAGTGAGTTTCAGCCCTTCGATCACAATAGCCAGTGCCATTATATTACCCGAGTCCTGATTGATATTACCTGTAAACTGCGTGAGGTCTTCATTGTAGCCATATTCGTTGATAAGTGCCCATGTCATCTCCCAAATCATCTCACCCCAAATAGCACCAATTCTATGAACCCCTTGACGGCGAGGTAAATCCTCATAAGTAAGTGGATTAATACCCATATTGGTGGAATAGGGATAGAACCTTACACCTGGCCCATTGGGACCATGACCTCGTAGATACGAAGCAATATAGCGCGGAGTTGCCCCAGTATCTCCCTCACGTATCGTTAAGATGGTTGCCAACCAGTCGCTCCAACCCTCCATAGGATTCTCCTTGTGGCGCAAACAATTGGGAAAAACACCACCTCCCGATAACCTCTGAGACAAGCCATGCCCCCATTCGTGGGCAATAAGAGTGGTATCATAGCTTCCGTCCTTTGTGTCGCAAAGGTTAGTAATCATCAATGGGCGTTCTCCATCGGGAGGGGTCGAAAATGAACCATTGCATCGCCTGTCCAAGCTTTGTCCAAAAGCAATAATATCATCATTCTCTTCTCCACCTCTTCCGTAGTTATTGACCTGAAAGTTTCCAGCTTCCTCGGTAAATCCGTAGGTATAGGTGATATCGTGAATAAGGTTGCTCCAATAAAACAAATTAGTGATCGCAGCTTCTTCATATTGAGTGTTTTCCGAATACTCCGTGTCAAAAGGAAAACCAGTGAAATTCAGTGTAATTCCTCCCTCAGGGTGATAACCAAAATTGTCATTCGCCTCGTAAGCATCCACATTGTTTCCTTTGGTATAGAAGTATTCAGGACCGGGAACTCCATCGGTATCATGCCAACCGAAAGGGGAAGCGATTGGATCGGCAGGGTTTTCTACAATGGTGCGGTCTCCAAAATATGGGCTCTCCAATGGATAATCGAAAACTTCATAACATTCTACACAGGACGCCTGCTCATTTTCAGAATAATACAATATGTCGAGTCCATGGCGATCATTTTGATGGTTTTCTTCGGAATTAATTTCGCATGTATGATCATGTACGCTACAAAAGTTCATTCTATCAAATTTCGATAGGACTTCCCCGGTACTGGCCGCCACCTGAAATTCCCACCAATGTGAATAATCCAATAGCAGGACATCAACTTCCCAACCGAGTCGAAAACTCGATTTACTTGCCTTTACGTACAACATACGAGCCTTGGCAGGTCGTGCCGATACGCCACTATTTGCGATCCAAAAGGTGTTCTTTCTATTGTCGGTCTGCAATTCTAGATGAGACGTTTCGGCTATCTTCAAATCTTCTACGACGGCAATTTTTTCCATGGCGTCCAAGGGATCTAAGACGGCAGCACTTTTTTGCTCCCAATCAATCGGCTTGGGATCCATCAACTTTACACTTTCCCAAACCAATTCGTTATTTGCCCCCAAGTGAATACTGGATTCTGTTCCCTCCACTGCAATGCCATTAACCATTTGCTGAAAGTAAATATGTCGAATGCCGCTGGTGATGCTTGTGTGATCACTCAAAACTTGCCATTCGATGTCGACACCATAGAAGTTACGTTCTACTGCCTCTGCGACTGCATTATTCCTCGCTTGAGCGAATACCTCGTCCTGAAACTGGCAGGCCAACAAAAGAAATACGATTACGAAAATATATCTGTTCATTGCGATATTCTTTCAAGTCCAAATTACAATTTGGTCATCCGCCTAACGACGGTATCACTCTCTCCCTGGATGACAAAAAAGTAATTGCCGGAGGCATACGCACTCACATCCATGGGGATGTACACTTCCTTTCGATCGATAGTCACTTCGCCCAGCAACTTACCCGAAATGTCGTAAATAAAGACCAATTCGATCCTACTGGCATCCGGATTGTAGATGGACACCTCATCACCGGCAGGTAATGGAAACAACTGAACGACCTCCTTGAAGTCCAGACTCATATCGCCTATCTCAAGTAGCGAATACAAAAATTCGCAGTGGTTGGTGTTTCCAGCCTGGTCGGTGGCGCTTAGTCGTATCACGTGATCTCCTGCACCCAGCAAGGTAAACGGTTCCGGATCCTGCGATACGGTTACTTCGGTCATACAATTATCAGAAACCACTGCCAATCCCGAGAAACTGGGCAATGAGAACTGTTCGCCCACTGGAATTTCGACACTAATGTCTTCGGGGCAATCAATTTCCGGGGCCACATCGTCTCGGTACACCTCGACGGTGGTAGTGGCGGTCGAAGCTGTTACGCAAGAAGTTTCCTTCACCGTATACGTGATCTCCAACGAACCGATTCCTGAAATGGAAGTGTCGATGGAAAACGAAATTCCATTGCCATCATCGATCACTCCATCCCCGCTGTATATTCCTCCAAAAGGTAATCCCCCTTCCAGGCCTTCCACCAATCCATTGTTCCAACATACGGGTTGCATCTCAGAAAACTGAGCGGCTCCTGGGTAGGGTGTGAAGTCCTCCATACCGTCTTCCGAAGAAGTGGACAAACCCTGTTCGGCATTGAGACCCAAACCACGTCTAGCAAAAGCGTTATAAATAATACACTCGTTCTCCCATCCGTAAATAGAACGGTTGGCCATTAGAATGGCATCCCTTGCATCGATAAAGCCTGGCTCACAGGACATGAGCTTCATGGCCTCCAAGACGATGGCGATTGCCATAATGTTGCCAGCATCCTGGGTGGCATCGCCTGTAAAATTGGTAAGATCAGTGTCGTACCCAAATGCATCGATCAGGTCCCATGACATTTCCCAGATCATATTTCCCCAGATCGCGCCTACTCCATGAGGCACAGATGCTTCAGTGATATCGGCATACGTTTGTGGGTTTTTGGAAAAATCAGCACTGTACGGATATCGCCTTATCCCCCTGTGTCCGGGAGCCTGGCCGAAGAAAAAGTTTCCAAAGGGTCTGCGTGTATTGCGATCGTGAGTAGGTTCGATCGTGAGCATGAGTCCCAACCAATCGCACCAGCCCTCGGTCATGCGCTCATCGTTGCCAATACATCCGCCAACAGCACTTCCTATCAAGCGATATACAATACCGTGCATATATTCATGTACGATGATTTTGTTATCGAAAGAAGAATCCCGGTCTTCGCAAACTCCCATGGCCATGATGAGTCGCTCTCGCCCCGACGTCCCTGCAATGAAGTAGGCATTACAACCTATACGGGTTTGCACACGTGCTTCCATTTCGCTCCTGTTAGGTGTATCTGCGTAGTAGTTGATCTTCTGAAAGTTCCCGCTGTATTCGTCAAAACCGTAATGAAAGGTTATGTCGTGAACCAGGTTGTTCCAATAGAACACGTTGGTCAAAGCGGCGTCTTCCGACTGGTTTTCGATCGTGTAAATGGGGTTGAACGAAAATTCAGTAAAGTCTAGTAGTTCACCGCCACTGGATTGATAACCATGATTATCACCCATTTCCACAACAAAGGTGTTGTTTCCTTCGGTCTTAAATGAATCACTGCCTGGTTGTCCATCGGTGTCGTGCCATCCAAAGGGAGAAGCTACGGGATCCGCCGGATTTTGCACGATGGTTCGATCCCCGGAATAAGGACTCTCACTCGGGCTGGCAAAAACTTCGTAACACACTTCACAGATAGTTTCATCGTCGTCCAATTCCGAAGAAATACTTATTTCATTAATTGACGGATTGTCCAAATGTTCTATGAACGTATCTCCTTCCATTGAACAACGCTGAAGAATATCCTTGGTATAGATCACTTCACCGGTGTGAGCGTCCACTCGTGTTAGCATATGGTGTTTGTAGTCATTCTCAAGAACAGCCACTTCCCACACAAGCCTCAGTTTTTCCTCATCATCCACCACAAACATAAGCTGAACCGGGATGGCTCTCATGGAAATACCACCATCGCTAAACATATGGATGTTGGAAGGTAGGTCTGAACTAGCAACCGGCAGAAAGCTTTTTTGCGGTCTATAATCGTTCCAGGATATCGCGCGTTGGATGGCCTCCAATGGATCCAAGGTTGGAATAGCATTGCCCGCCATAATAGACATCGAAGATGGCAGGAATCGATCGTGCGCGGCCAGTATCGCTCCAGTGCTGGTAAGATGTACACTACTTTCGGTGCCTTTTAACGGAATTCCCGCGATTTGCTGGCGATAGTAGATATGGGTAGTCTGACTTGTGCTACTCACATGATGACTTATAATCTCCCAGCTATCCGGCGAGCTGTTCAGGTTGTTGGCGCGCAAAAGTTCTTCAATATACAATGCCTCCATCTGAGCTCCTGCGGGAAGAAAACAGAGCATAAGCGCCATCAGCATGAACGATCGAAATGATTGTAACATAGGGAGTTATTCTTGATTAGTTATTGCTCAAGGTACAAAACAGCACCTGCAATTCACATTTTTTGATGTCGTTATTCTTAAATGAAGACAGTGCCCCGCTAAACTTGCTATGTATTCCAGACAGAAATATGGAGGCTTCTGCTATTTTCGTTACCTTAGTGCTACTCAAATCCCTGAGCAATTTCATGAAACAACCCGATGATCTTATTCGTAAGATGCAGGCCGGAGACCATCAAGCGTTCTCCCGTCTATACGACTTGTATTCACGAGCGATCTACGGTGTGATCCTACCCATTGTTCGGGACACTGAGATTGCCGAAGAAGTGTTGCAAGATGTCTTTGTAAAAGCATGGAACCATGCTTCTGCCTATTCCACTGAAAAAGGTCGGTTTTACACTTGGTTATTGAATATTGCCAGGAACAAGTCGATCGACGTTACCCGATCGAAAGCCTTTCGGAATTCATCTAAAAACTTAACCACCGAAAAATTCGTAGATACTATGGAAGGCCAGGAGAATTTCGACAGGAAGACCGACTCCATTGGCGTCAAGAATTTACTAGCCGCCCTGCAGCCTCTATGCATTGAGTTGCTGGAATTGCTGTATTTTAGGGGATATACGCAAGCAGAAACCGCCGAAGAACTTGATACACCGCTTGGTACTATAAAGACCAGGGCAAGAAAGTGTATTGGAGAACTAAGAAAAATGATCGAGAACGAACAAGCATGAATGAAGAAGAACTCATAGCATCCGGATTACTGGAATTGTACGTTACCGGCTCCCTCACCGAACAGGAACTAAGGGAAGTGGAACAGGCGATGTTACAGTCCCCAAAGGTTCGGGCGGAGGTAGAAGCCATTGAGCGGGCACTCATGCTTTCCTCCGCACGTATGGCGCCAAAGCCTGCAGACCGCGTTTGGAAGAATGTTTCGGAGCGAACATCCGGGGCCATTCCTATTCGAACCGGTGGAAGTAAGCGCAACTGGAACGCTATAACAGGTTGGGC
>JBCCHR010000079.1:0-10438 GCA_039028655.1 Bacteroidota bacterium | reverse complement strand
TTTGAAATATGACTTGTTCTGACACCACTTTGTGTTGCCATACTGCTGCCAGTATTTCCTCTTTACTAAACACCCTTGCAGGCTCACTAATAAGTAAAGTAAGTAACTGTATTTGGGTATGATTCAATGAAACAAACTGCTGTTCTTGGGAAAGTAAACCTTGCTCTACATCAAATTGAAAGTTTAAAAAATTAATCATTATTATTTTATAGCAACTGTCATTAGTTGATAGATTAATCTTTAAATGGGTATTTGCAAACCAAAATAATCCAACGTTCGCTTTGCTGCAAAATAAATAGATTTTGGGCACTATTGGGAAAATATATTTCATTATTAGTACGCATACGTTATATTTGTTGCGAGACAACTCGGCCTACTATGAAGTTTAACCACCTAATCCTGTTCCTTGGCATAGCCATATGCTTCTCCTCATGCATATCCAAGAAGCGACTTACTTACCTGCAGGAAGGAACCGAGAATAAGATCGACAGCCTGATACCGGTGCGAAAAATGCCTGAACCCTACCGGGTTCAGATCAATGACCTGATGAGTATTCGGGTCAAAGCGGTCGATGACGAAATGGCCAATTTATTTAATCCTGTGAGTCAGACGAATCCCAATGCCACCTCCGAGGAGCGATTATACTTTGACGGCTTTAAGGTAGACGAAAGAGGTAATATACGGGTACCCACTCTGGGTGAGGTTCCCGTCCTAGGGCTAACGGTAGACGAGATCAGGGAGAAGATCGAGAAGTTACTTCTCAAGGATTTTTTTACGGAACGCGCCAATCTCTTTGTGACCGTGAAGTTGGCTGGAATTCGATATACGATCAATGGGGAGATCGGACGGCCGGGGTCTAATATCATCCCGAGGGACCAGGTAACTATCATGGAGGCCATTGGTTCCAGTGGTGACATACCGGTGACCGGCGATAAGACCAACGTGATCATTATCAGGCAATATCCTTTGGGGCAGAAAGTACATCACCTTGATCTAACGACCATCGATGCGATGAATTCGCCCTACTACTACGTTCAACCCAATGATCAGATCATTATCAATCCACTGCCGCAAAAGTCTATCGGTTTCGGAACCACGGGCCTGCAATCGCTTACGACCATACTTAGTGTGATCGCCGCTCTTACAGGTACCATATTACTATTTATCAGGCTATAGGCAATGAGTGAAGAGTTTCACATAAACGAGATACAATCTACGTTCGACTTTAAGGGGTTTCTCATAAAGTTGCTTAGTTATTGGCCTTTATTTGTGATCTCTCTTTTGATCGCCTTTGGAATTGCTTACTATATAAATGTTCGCAAACTTCCTGTGTACCAGATCACCAATATGGTGTCGATCAAGGACGATCAAAATCCCTTCTTCACCAGCAATACGAGTCTTACCTTTAATTGGGGAGGAACTACAGACAAGGTAAATACGGCCTTGATCACCCTCAAATCTCGTTCCCACAATGAAAAAGTTGTAGAGCGTTTGCAGTTGTATCTCAATTACCAAAAGGACGGTAAGTACAAACGAGTGGATGTGTATAAGAAAGCTCCATTTATCGTTGAGGTGGACACGGCTAGGCCACAGATACTCGGGAAAGAGATCACTCTAGTTTTTAAAGACACTTCCAATTATACCCTGAGTGTGAACTTTGAAACAGGAGGACAAAAGGTACATCAGATCTACGACGAAGACAAGCCTATAGTGACCGAATATATCGAGGCGCAAGAGTTTACCAGAGATTATAAGTTGGGAACATATGTGTCGCTGCCCTTCTTTAGTGGTGTTGTGAAAAAGAATCCGGATGCCAGGATCAGACCGGGCAAGCCGTTTTACATTCGCTTCGATAATTTTGACAGTGCCGTAAAAAGGAGCATGGGGGTGAACGTCGTACCTGAGTCCAAGGGGTCGTCGATCTTGCGCCTTCGGATGACAGGAACCAACAAGGCCAAGCTTGTGGATTACCTGAACGCTTCGGTGGCAGAGTTGAGCGAAGGAATGTTGGACCGTAAAAACCTGTTTGCCAACAAAACCATTCGATTTATCGACAGTAGTTTGCAAGTAAAGTCGAAGGAACTACTCGATGTTGAAGATGAATTGAACACCTTCCGCGATGAGAATTCTATCTTTAATCTACAAACGGAAGGCCAGGAAATCACCACCAGGCTTAACAGACTGGATATTCGGAAAGAGGCCGTAAATCGTGAACTTTCATATTACAACACCTTAGAGAATTACCTGGTAAACCGAACTGATTATCGTGATGTGCCTGCACCTTCTGTGGCCGGCATCAACGAGAATAGCATTAGCCTTGGGGTCTCTCAGATCGTGAGTAAGGCACAGGAGCGTAATACCTTGCAGTACTCTTACCAGGATGGTGCTCCGATCTTCAACGACATTGATCGGCAGATCGACGCCATCAAGAAGATATTATTGGAAAATATTACATCTTCCAAAGGTTTGAAAAACCAGGAATTGAACAGGATTAACGGTGATATTGCGAGGTACGAATCCCAGATCCGTAAGCTCCCGAAGGAGCAGCAGGAGCTATTGAAGATCGAACGACGATATCAGCTTAGTCAATCTACCTATAACCTGTTCCTGGCCAAGCGCAGTGAAGCCGGGTTGGTACGCGCCGCGAACGTGAGCGACGTGATGGTGATCGATCCTGCCAAGGACACTGGTGGAGGGAAAATAGGTCCAAACACACAACTCAATTATATCCTGGCAGCCTTGTTTGGCTTTTTGGTACCCTTCTTATTAGCCTTCGCGCGCGTCTTTTTGGATACTCGTATTCATACCACCAAGGACATCGAACGATTGTCGAAGATCCCGGTGTTAGGAATTATCGGTAAAAGTAAGCTTACGAACAACCTAGCGGTGATCAGCAAGCCGAAATCGGCCATTGCGGAAGCCTTTCGTGGATTGCGATCCAGCCTTCAGTACATCTACAAGAAACAAGGTATCGATGGTAGTAAAACTGTATTAGTAACTTCCTCGATCAGTGGAGAAGGGAAGACCTTTTGTTCGATCAACATTGCTTCGGTATTTGCGCTTAGTGAAAAGAAAACCGTGTTGGTGGGACTTGACCTGAGAAAGCCAAAGATTTTTGGCGACTTTGACATTATCAACGATCGCGGTGTGGTAAATTACCTCATTGGTGAGGCGACTGCGGATGAGATCGTCCAAAAGACGATGCTCGATTCCTTGGATATTATCACTGCCGGGCCTATTCCTCCCAATCCGTCCGAACTGTTGATGAGTGAACGAATGGAAGAGTTGATCGCTACACTGAAAGAAAAATACGATTACCTGGTACTGGATTCGCCTCCGGTGGGCTTGGTGTCGGATTCTTTGGAATTGGTGAAGTTTGCCGATGCAACCATTTATTTGGTGCGCCAGAATTACACCAAGCGAGGTATGTTTGGCATGATCAACGAAAAGTACAAGTCCAAGGAGATCTCCAATATCAGTTTTGTATTGAATTTCTTTGAAGGCAAGGCGAAGTATGGGTACGGATATGGCTATGGTTACGGATATGGCTATGGCTACGGTTATGGCTACGGAAAAGGACAGGGATATCACGAAGAGGATAAAAAACGTTCCTTGATGCAACGATTGCGTGGTTTATTCCGCAGAAAGAAAAGATAGGCTGCTTTTACAAACAGGGAAAGGCTTGAGGACTTATGCTCACACCAAAGCAATTACGTATCAAGAGATCGGTTGATCTGTTACTCACCCTTCTGGTGTTGCCGTTGGTAATCGTACCTATGTTATTGTTGCTCCTTATAGCGTGGTTAAGTACCGGAAGCAGTGGATGGTTCGTTCAAAAAAGAATAGGAGCTAATGGAGATAGTTTCGGATTGTTTAAGATCCGTACGTTAAAAGGAAGTGATCACAAGGATATTGTTGCGATAAAGAACAGTGAAACGGCATTTGGAAGGTGGCTGAGAAGAACAAAGCTCGATGAGTTACCTCAAATTTTCAATGTATTGAAGGGCGATATGAGTTGGGTGGGACCCCGTCCGGATGTGCCCGGATATGCCGACGCATTGGAAGGTGAGGATCGAATGATCCTGAGTGTAAAGCCTGGAATAACAGGACCCGCGACCCTGAAATATCGAAATGAAGATGCCCTTTTGCTTGAGCAGGATGACCCGTTGGACTATAACGACACGGTGATCTGGCCGGATAAGGTGAAGATCAATAAAGAATACATAGAGAACTGGAGCGCTGCTGGGGACTTGAAATACCTGCTTGCTTCGGTTTTTGGACACAATGAGCACCCCGAGGGGAAATGAATATGAAAGAAAACCCTACTATTGGAATTATCGGTTTAGGCTACGTAGGATTGCCTTTGGCCGTCGCTTTTGCGGAGAAATATGCCGTCGTTGGATTCGACATTAACGAAGAACGCGTGAACCAGTTGCGAGCAGGCAATGATCGAACACTTGAAGTCGAGACCAACGATCTACAGCGTGTTTTGACTACCGAAGGCATTGGCATGCACGTGACCAGTAAAGCTGCAGATCTTGCTCGTGTGGACGTTTATATCGTTACGGTTCCGACGCCTACCAACAAATACAATCAGCCGGTACTCACTCCCCTTCAAAAGGCAAGTGAAACCGTGGGAAACGTATTGGAGTCCGGTAATATCGTGATCTACGAATCGACCGTATATCCGGGTGTGACCGAGGATATTTGCGTACCCATACTTGAAGAAAAATCGGGGTTGGAATTCAACAAGGATTTCTTTGCCGGGTATTCTCCGGAGCGAATCAATCCGGGAGACAAAGAGCATACGGTTACCAAGATATTAAAGGTAACTTCTGGTTCTACGGAAGCGGCTGCGGCTTATATCGATGCCTTGTACGCTTCGATCATAACCGCTGGCACCCACTTGGCTCCGTCTATCAAGGTGGCAGAAGCGGCCAAGGTGATTGAAAATTCGCAACGTGATATCAACATTGCCTTTGTGAATGAACTTTCAAAGATATTCCGATTGCTGGATATTGATACGCAGGCCGTCTTGGAAGCCGCTGGCACCAAATGGAATTTTCTGAAATTCACTCCGGGTCTCGTGGGAGGTCATTGTATCGGTGTGGATCCCTATTACCTGGCCCAAAAGGCTATGGAGGAGGGATATAATCCGGAGATCATTTTGGCAGGACGCCGAATGAACGACGGAATGGGCAGCTATGTGGCCCATGAGGTGGTGCGGCTTATGATCCAAAAAGACTGCCGGGTAAAAGGAGGAAATGTACTGGTGTTGGGCATCACTTTTAAGGAAAACTGCCCCGACATTCGAAACAGCAAGGTGATCGATGTGATCAGCGAATTGGAAAATTACAATCTGAACATCGATCTGCACGACCCCTGGGCTAATGCAGAAGAGGTGTCGCAAGAATTTGGTTTAACACTCATAAGCGATCATAAAGAACTGCGTTCGAACTACGACGCGGTGATCCTCGCGGTGGCCCATGCCGAATTCAAAGAACTGGATGTCCCATCGTTTGCTAAAGATAATTCTGTGATCTTCGATGTGAAATCGTTCCTGGATCAATCTATAATTGACGGCCGACTCTAATGTATACAACCCCTTATCATACGGAAGATCTTTCGAAATACAGCTTTCTTGTCACGGGAGGTGCCGGTTTTATTGGTTCCAATCTTGTGGAATACCTACTCAAGTATGGAGCGCGTAAGGTGCGGGTGTTGGACAATCTGGCCACCGGATTCCGCAGTAATCTGATCCCGTTTTGGGATCGTCCCGGATTCGAGTTCCTGGATGGAGATATTCGTGACCTGGCCACCTGTCGAAAGGCTATGGAAGGAATCGATTATGTTTCCCATCAGGCAGCGCTCGGCTCGGTACCTAGATCCATCAACGATCCTGTTACCAGTAACGAGGTGAATATTTCAGGTTTCCTCAATATGCTGGTCGCGCAAAAAGAGAGCGAAACGGTGAAGCGAATGGTGTATGCAGCTTCCAGTTCCACCTATGGGGACAGTAAGGAATTGCCTAAGAAAGAAGAGCGGATCGGGAAACCCCTGTCTCCTTATGCCGTGACCAAATACGTGAACGAATTGTATGCCGATGTGTTTGCGACCACCTACGGTATTGAGACCATCGGATTGCGTTACTTCAATGTTTTTGGTCCGAAACAGAGCCCCACAGGGGCCTATGCCGCAGTGATACCTTTATTCATGCAGGCGCTGTTGGATGGAACGCCACCCACGATCCACGGCGACGGAAAGCAAACGCGCGATTTTACCTTTGTCGAGAATGCAGTACAAGCCAATATGCGAGCTTTCTTTGCAGGCGATCAAGCGGTGGGGCAAGTTTTTAACGTGGCCTGTTCAGAGCGGATCGATCTCAACTTTTTGTGGGACCGATTAAGGGAGATCTCCGGAAGTACTATGGAAGCTACCTACGGACCTCCGCGAAAAGGAGATGTTCGGGATTCGTTGGCGGATATTTCCAAGGCCAATGATCTTATGGGGTACCAACCTCAATTTTCGGTGGCCGACGGATTGGGAATTACCTGGAACCAATTTCAGAAGGTATGAGTGGGCATAAGGAAAATTGGTTGTTTGAAATTTCTGCAAAGCGGAAGCTCATCGATGTGAATTTTCGAGAGATCTGGCGCTACCGGGATTTGCTCATGTTGTTTGTGAAACGAGACATTGTAACCGTTTATAAACAAACCGTATTGGGTCCGTTGTGGTTTTTGATCCAACCCCTGTTCACTTCGGTCATTTTCACTTTGGTGTTCAACAATATTGCTTCGATCAAAACCGGGGTTATCCCGGCGTTCTTGTTTAACCTGGCGGGTATCACGGCCTGGAATTACTTTAAAATTTGTCTCAACGGAACAGCGGCTACCTTTAAAGCCAACAAAGGGATGTTCGGGAAAGTATACTTCCCGAGGTTCATTGTGCCGTTGTCGAAGGTGATCTCCAACCTGGTGAAATTTGGTATCCAGATGTTGATCCTGGCCGTATTCTATGTCTATTATGTGTATTACGAGAACGCACAAGTGATGCCGGATCTGCACCTTTTGCTGCTCCCGGTCTATATTATTTTAATGGCCATTTATGGCTTGGGATTGGGCATGATCATTTCTACGATGACCACCAAATACAGGGATATTTCTATTTTATTAGGATTTGCCATGCAATTGCTCATGTATCTATCGGCAGTGCCGTATCCCATAGGAGAGTTGAAGAACAAGGTTCCGGAATATGCGTGGTTGGCCAATTACAATCCGCTGGCACAGATCGTCGAGGGATTTCGATATGCCCTGTTCGCCACTGATAATTTACAATTCGACTGGAACAAGCTAGCCATTACGGCAGTCCTTGGGGTCGTATTGTTCTTTGTGGGAATTGTGTTATTCAGTCGAACCGAAAAAACGTTCATCGATACTGTGTAAGTATCGTAAAAAAGAAGAACTGGGATGGTAGTAGTTTCATCAGGAATGCAGAAATCGGGAAGCGCGTATATCTATAACGTGATCAACGATCTGTTGATTGGATCGGGAAAGGCCGATGCGCGTGCCGTAAAAGAGAAATACCAGCTCGCCAATATGCGTTGGCACAACAACAACTTGTTCAAAATGGACTGGAAGTCCTTGTGGCACCTTGTCAAGATCAGTAAGAAGGAAAACACCTTTGCTGTAAAAACGCATAGTGAGCCCACCAGTGCGCTCAACCTCTTTTCGAAGATGGGTTGGGTGAAGATCGTTTATATCTATCGAGATCCGAGGGACGTCTTATTATCTGCCATCGACCATGGAAAAAAGATCCTGGCCCAGGGCGAAGACCACACCTTTGCTCAAATGGTAGAGTTTGATGATGCGCTTAAAAATGTAAAGGACTGGGTGGACATTTACATGCAGTATCAAAAGAATAGCAAGGTGCTTTCCATTAAATACGAAGATCTGATGCAGCAACCACAAGAAACGGTGCGACGCGTTTGTACACACTTGGGTATTAAAGCTTCGGACGAAGCGATCTCGGAGGTGTTATTTAAGTATAACAAGGACAACCCCAAGGCGCAGATGAAGGCACTGCATTTCAACAAGGCAAAGATCAATCGATATACGGAAGATCTTTCTGAAGAAAAGCAGCGTATCTTTAAGGAGGAATTGGGGAACGAAATTAAAACGATGGGTTATTCCATATAACGATCACGGATGGTTAAGGATCGAGTTATATTAAAGGTTGAGAATATATCCAAGCAATACCGCCTGGGACTGGTGGGTGCGGCTACGGTACTTCACGATCTCAATCGTTTTTGGCACCGCGTTCGCGGAAAGGAAGATCCATATCTGATCCAGGGAGCCGTGAACGACCGGAGTAAAAAGGCTACCGAAGAATATATCTGGGCGTTACAGGACATCAATTTTGAAGTAAAGGAAGGAGAAGTACTTGGGATCATTGGGAAAAATGGTGCCGGGAAATCCACATTGCTGAAATTGCTTTCCCGCGTTACCAGCCCGACCACCGGGATTATAAAGAGTCGAGGACGAATTGCATCTTTACTGGAAGTGGGTACCGGTTTTCATCCTGAACTAACGGGCCGGGAAAATATTTATTTGAACGGTGCCATCCTGGGAATGACCAAGGCAGAGATCCGTTCGAAGATCGACGAGATTATTGAGTTTTCAGGTTGCGAAATGTACATCGACACACCTACAAAGCGATACAGTAGTGGGATGACCGTGCGTTTGGCTTTTGCCGTAGCCGCACATTTGGAACCTGATATTTTGGTGATCGATGAGGTGTTGGCCGTGGGTGACGCAGAATTTCAAAAGAAGGCCATCGGAAAGATGCAGGAAATCTCTGGAAGCGATGGACGAACCGTCTTATTTGTGAGTCACAATATGGCCAGCGTGAAGCAGCTTTGTTCACGAGCGATGGTTTTGGAGCACGGGGGAGTGGCTTTCGAAGGAGATGTGGATGCTTGCGTGGAATATTACCTGATGAAGGAGGACCTGTATTCAGAAACAAAAAAAGAAATACGATGGAAAAAGGGTGAGGCACCGGGAACCGAAGATTTTGAGTTGAGAAGTGTGGTCACGCGGAACGAAAAAGGGGAATTGCTGGGATCGTTCATCGACAATCAATCGGTGCATATTCATGTAGAGACCGAAGTGTTGCAAACGGTTCGCAATATGCGACTCAACTTTAAATTGTACAACAGCCAGGAAGTCATCGTTTTTTCTACCAGTTCGCATCTATATGAAGATACCGACAAAGCGCCGGGAATCTATCGTTACGAGATCGTTATTCCAGCGTATTTGTTGAATCAGGATACGTATCGAATCGGTCTACAGGCCGGCATGCCGGGGGTAAAGCAAATTTTGTACAGTACCAAGGTATTGAGTTTTGATATTGAGAAGATCACCCCTTCCGGAACCATCTATAAAACGGTACTTCCGGGGGTAGTGGCTCCAAAGATCGAATGGAAAATCTCTTAGCTATGTTTGGTAAGAAAAAGAAAATATCGAATCCATCACCGGATGTTTCCAAGCTCGAGAAGTTTGGGTTCGAGTCTTTTGGTAATTTTACTGAAGAGGATGTTTTCATTATGGGGTACCCCAAATCAGGGAATACGCTGTTACAACACGTGATCGCTCATTTGGTGTATGGGTTGCGTGCCGATATTCCGAAGTCTATCGTGAATAATTGTGTGACCGAGTACTATAACAACCCCATGTATTTCCGGTACGATCCCAGGCATTTCTTTAAAGGGCACGAACTTCCTAATGAGCGATTCAAGAACGTGATATATATTGTGAGAGATGGCCGGGCGGCGGTTCGCTCGCTGTATTATTTCCGAAGAAACCTTAACGATCAGGTATCTTTGCAAACCCTTTATGAAAACGGAGGCGAGTGTTTCGTGGGAACCTGGAACAACCATGTTGAACAATGGACCGAAAACAAGTATGGTTCCAATATTTTGATGATTCGTTATGAAGACCTGCTCTCCCGGAAAAAGGAACAGTTGGAACGTATTTGTGAGTTCTTGTCTCTGGAAAGGACATCGGAGGAATTGGACCAGGTGGTGGAAGCTACCAGTTTCGAGAACATGAAAAGGATGGAGCAAGGTTATAGCTGGCAGAAGGCAAAATCGTTCAAGACATGGAAGGCTTCGGGCAGTTTTGTGCGTGAGGGCAACAAGGATGGTTTTAAGAGTGATGAGAATGTGGACGACGCCTCCCTGGAAAAATTTACATCAATTTACCATTTTCCCATGTTCCATTTCCCATTCGAAGTGGAAAAATCTGCGCTCAGAAAGTTGTGCAAAATGCGTCCACTGTAAAGCCGTCAACGATAAAGCAGCAAGCATGATTTGTAGCTTGGCTACACGCAGAACACAACATGTTCGCCATTATAATTGTTCAACTATAGTTTTAACTATACA
>JBCCHR010000078.1:0-10440 GCA_039028655.1 Bacteroidota bacterium | reverse complement strand
CGGAAGTTCGGTATTTAGTTTCTTCGGAATGGGCGAAGATCCGTCCTGATCGAAGTCGTGATTGCCTACCTCTTACTTTTCGAACTGGATAAAAAGTGCTACATTAGTGGGCAACATTACCTAAACCACAATGGCCTCCCCAGCCCCCTGTTTCATTGATCTGGACTTTGCTCGTTTGGAATTACATGAGCATTTTGTCCTTGGAACCGTACACGAAGGAATCGTCTTCGATCAACCTCATTTTGAAAAATTTCACGAAATTTTCAAGCAGCATTTCCACGATCGTCCTTTTGGTTATATCTCCAACCGGCTCAACGATTATACCATCAATCCAACCCTGTATGCCACGGTCGATCAATACAATTTCAATATCGTGGGTGTGGCAACTCTGTGTTATTCGGATACCTCCTATCAGAACGCACTCTTCGCAGAGCGATTCCTCAAATTTCCTCACAAGGCATTCTTTAAAAAAAGTGACTGTGTGTCGTGGATCGAGCGACAATTAAAAAATGCAGGCCTGTAAGCCGGATTCTGTACCCGGAAGGTCCGGGTCCTTATCATTTATCTGGATATTTCGTTGCCAAAATATTCTAGCTGCCTACCCTCTTGGATTGGGCGGGTACCCTCGAGCCCAAGTATACATGGCATTTCACCGCATAGAGTTTACCCGATTTCACTACAGCATTACCTGTACATTCTTTCTGTTGCACTGGTCCTACCCTCCAACTCGCGCTGCAGGGTGGCGGCCGTTAGCCGCTACGCTTCCCTGTGGTGTCCGGACTTTCCTATCTCCAACGAATGGAGATCGATAAGGCGGCCTGCCGGGCAAAAGTACTTCAAATGTTAATAACTAGCGTAAAATAGGAATCACTATTTTTTAATTACCGCGTTCGGCTTTTTATATTTGTTTAGTCTCGTATGGAACACTTTATTGTATCGGCCAGAAAGTACAGACCCACCCGTTTTAAAGACGTGGTTGGGCAGCAAGCCATTACCAATACACTGGAAAATGCCATCGAGAACAACCATTTGGCCCAGGCCCTGCTCTTTACCGGGCCAAGAGGTGTTGGGAAGACCACCTGTGCCCGTATCCTGGCCAAGAAGATCAACGACGATGGTACCCAACACGAGGATGAGGATTTCGCCTTTAACATCTTCGAGCTAGATGCAGCTTCAAACAATTCGGTGGACGACATCCGAAATCTGATCGATCAGGTTCGTATACCGCCCCAGGTAGGACAGTATAAGGTCTACATCATCGACGAGGTCCATATGCTTTCTTCGGCGGCATTTAACGCCTTTCTGAAAACCCTGGAAGAACCGCCCAAACATGCGATTTTTATCCTCGCAACTACTGAAAAACACAAGATCATTCCTACCATTCTCTCTCGTTGCCAGATATTCGATTTCAGGAGAATTACTGTCACCGATATCAAGGGACAACTGGCCGAAGTCGCGAAGGCAGAAGGCGTGGATGCCGAAGACGATGCCCTGCACATCATTGCGCAGAAAGCAGATGGAGCCATGAGAGATGCCCTGTCCATCTTTGATCGCGTTGTAAGTTTTTCCGGCAAGGATCTTACTCGTCAGGCGGTAACCGAGAATCTCAATGTACTGGATTACACCTACTACTTTGAGATCACCGACCTGTTGATGGAAAATAAGATACCCGATGCACTGATCAGGTACGACGAAATACTGTCACGTGGATTTGATGGACATCACTTTATTTCCGGTTTGGCTTCTCATTTTAGAGATCTCCTCGTTTCCAAGAACGAAGCAACACTTTCGTTACTCGAAGTGGGCGATCAGGTAAAGGAAATGTACCTCGAACAGTCCAAAAAGGCCTCCAATTCGTTTCTCGTGATGGGGATTGAGCTGGCCAATGCCTGCGACCTTAAGTACAAGAATAGCCTGAACCAACGATTGTTGGTTGAATTATGCCTGCTTCAATTGGCCTCCCTTACCTATTCAGCTGAAAAAAAAAAGACTAACGGGACCCGATTCGTAATTCCGCCCTCCCATTTTCGGCAAACGGCCTCTGGTTTTTCTTCTTCGGAAGTCCGAACGCCAGATGCCCCTGACAATGCGCCATCCAAGGAGCCATCCCAGCATGTTTCAGAAACAAAAAAAGAGATCAATATTGCTGCGACGGAAGAGAAAGCATCTGTCGAAAAGGAAGAAGTGGTGCCTCAGGAGAGCATCGTCAATGCCGATCCAGCTCCCAGTGAGGCTGTGGCACAAGAGCGGGTGATCGAACGACCGCAACTATTGGCCGAACGAAATGCCAAGAAAGTATCGGCCTTGTCTCTCAAAAGCATTCAGAAAAAACACCAGATAAAACAGGAGATGATCGCTAAGATGCCGGATCAGAAAGATCTGCCCGCCGAATCCTTTACCGAAACCCAAATGCAAGAGGCCTGGACAGCCTATGCCAAAAAGGTGGAAAAGGAAGGGAAATTCAACCTGCTGTCGCATCTCACCATGGGAACTCCCAAACTAGAAGGAAACCTGATCCACCTGGAGTTTCCTAACGATACCATCAAGGTTGAAGTTGAACGAGCAAAATACGACCTGATGGAGCATTTGCGCACCTCGCTTCGCAACCATGAGATCGACCTGTCGATCGAGGTAAACGAGGCCGAGGTAAAACGCTACGCCTACACGCCCAGGGAGAAGTTTGAGAAACTGATGGAAAAGAACCCACTCATCGATACCTTGAGAAAAGAATTCGACCTGGACGTTTGATCCACCTATGCAGCAACCATGGAAAACAACAGTGAATCGAATATCAAAATGCTCGGACTTAAACTGCCTACCGATCCTCGTTGGGTGAATATTGTTGAAAAGAACGTAGAAGAGATCCTCACGGATCATGCGTACTGTGAGCAAAAGGCGGCATCTACTGCAATTTCTCTAATAGTTTCCTTTCCCGAATACACAGAGCTAGTAGAAGAGATGGTCGCTCTCGCTCAGGAAGAAATGAGCCATTTTAAGATGGTGCATGATAAGATCGTCGAACGGGGTTGGACCATGGGACGGGACCGAAAAGATGAATACGTGATCCAGATCACCCGGTTCTTTCCTAAGGGAGGAAGCCGCACCACGCAATTGGTACACCGATTGTTGTACGCTGCCTTGATCGAAGCCAGGAGTTGCGAGCGTTTCAGACTGTTGAGTGAGGAATTGGAGGATAAAAAACTGGCACGGTTCTACCGCAAACTCATGATAAGCGAAGCAGGACACTACACCATGTTCCTTGGGTTTGCTCGAAAGTATGGGGAGCGCGTCGAGGTAGATAAGAAATGGCAGGATCTACTTACCTTCGAGGCACAGGTAATGAAAGACCTGGGCACTTCCGAAACGATCCACGGTTAGAGATTTACCTCTATACCCAACGCCAACTTCTCGTTGTACAAGCTTTTTATAATACCGTCGGACAATCCAATCTTAGGAACGTAGATGTTTTTGGCCTTGCTCCATTTCATGGCCGACAGATAAATACGGGTCGCCGGAATGATCACATCGGCGCGATCGGGATTCATTTGTAACTCAAAGATGCGCTCGTGGTAGTTAAATGACTTGATCTTTTCGTAATAATTGGTGAGGTAAAAATAATTCAATGGCTTGCCAAGCTTCGTCTGACTTTGCTTGTAAATACTGTTGATGTTTCCTCCGGATCCAATAAGACTGATCCTATCGTAAGATTTGGTGTGTTTCTTGATCCATTTCTTCACATCATCCCAAACCGATTCACGCACCATGTCGTTCAAGATACGCACCGTACCCAATTTAAACGAACGCGTGGCCATGGTCTTGCCCCTGGCAAATACTGTAAATTCAGTACTTCCACCTCCTACATCCACGTACAAGAACGTCTTGTCCGAATCGATCAGGTCTCTCAGATCGGTTGAGGCAATGATACTCGCCTCATCCTGACCGTCAATGATCTCGATCTTAATACCAGTCTCCTTCAATAATTTTGCTGCTATCTCCTCTCCATTGGTGGCCTCGCGCATGGCCGAGGTGGCGCAGGCCCGATATCGGCTCACCTTGTGGGTATTCATAAGCAATCGATAGGCGTGCATGGCATCTACCATGCGCAGGTAGTTGGCGTCCGAGATCTTCCCTTCCAAAAAAACATCGGCCCCTAATCGAATGGGAACACGAACCAAGCTGGTCTTTTTAAATTGGGGAGGCTTTTCATCTTTTTCAACGATGGTAGAGATCAGCAATCGGATGGCATTCGAACCAATATCGATCGCCGCGTATTTTTCAATCGTAAGCAAATTACTTTAGTTTTTGTTGATAATACTCGTACAGCTTGAACTGAGAACGAACTTTAGGCTTGTCATTGGTGCGGTGGGCATTGTCGTGTTTTTCTGAAATCACCCGGGCCTTCACGTTGTCGTTCCAGCATATTTCAAAGGTATCGGTAAGCTGTTGCTGAATGTCGGTATCGTAAATAGGGCATCCAATTTCCACACGGCTATCCAGGTTCCTGCTCATGAAATCGGCCGAAGAAATATAGTATTTCGGTGATCCGGCATTCTCAAAAATGTACAAACGCGGATGCTCAAGGTATTTATCCACGATACTGATCACTTCAATGTTCTCGCTCATGCCCGGCACGCCAGGTATGAGACAACAAATTCCTCTTACGATCAGCCGGATCTTCACCCCTGCCCTGCTCGCATCGTACAATCGATCGATCATGGGCAGATCGGAAAGACTATTGAGCTTCAAATGAATCCCGCTAGGCATCCCATTCTTGTGGTTAGCCACCTCCGCATCGATGAGTTGGTAAATCGTATTTCTGGTATAGTGAGGGGAAACGATCAGGTGACGGTATTTCTTAACCTGATAATTCACCTCAAAGAAATCGAATACCTTATTGATCTCCTTCCCGATCTTATTATTGGCCGTAAACAATGTATAATCGGTATATATCCGAGCCGTAGATTCGTTAAAATTTCCGGTGCTTATGAAGGAATAGCGCTTGATCTTGTTCTTTTCCCTGCGTTCCACCACACAGGCCTTGCAGTGCACTTTCAAACCGGTAACTCCAAAACTAAGATGCACACCTTCCTTTTGCATGTCCTCTGCATAGCGAATGTTGGCCGCTTCGTCGAAACGTGCTCGCAACTCGATCTGTACAGAGACTTCCTTGCCATTTTTAGCTGCATTGATCAACGAACTGGCGATGTGGGATACCTGTGCCAGTCGATAAATGGTGATCTTAATGGAACTCACTGCCGGATCCAGTGCGGCTTCCCTGAGGAACTTCACCACATACGAGAAACTTTGATAGGGTGCGTACAGCAAGTAATCCTTTTTCGCGATCGCGTTAAGCAAACTCCCTTCCAGGCTTAGTCCGGGTATGGGCAAGGGTTCCTTGGGTTCGTATAGCAGGTCGATTCTTCCCAAGCTAGGAAACTTCATATAGTCCCTGCGGTTGTGATACCGTCCTCCCGGGATCAAACTGTCGTTCGAATCGATATCCATCTTGCCTAGCAGGAACTCAAGGGTCTCCGGATCGATGCTCTTATCGTACACAAAACGAACGGGGTCTCCAGAACTTCGTTCGTCGACGCTTTTTGATAATTTCTGAAGAAAGCTACGACTCAGATCACTGTCGATGTCCAACTCGGCATCCCGTGTGATCTTGATCATATGCGCCTGAATGTTTCGGTAATTGAATATTCCGAAGATATTCTGCATCGAATGACGGATAAGATCGTCCAAAATGATGATGTACTGTTTCCCGTCTTCCTCCGGTAGGACAACAAAACGGTCGATCTCACGGGGAATTTCGACCAAAGCGTACTTGATCTGCTGTGGTGTACCCTCCTTACTTTCCAATTCCATTTTCACCACCAAATAAGCGGCACTGTCCTTGAGCTCCGGGAATTTTTCGACCTGTGACAACATGATGGTCATTAGGGCCGGACTCACCTTCCGCAGAAAATAATCGGAAATAAATTCGCTTTGAGACGGCGTTATCTCGGTTTCATCGATGATATAGATCCCTTCCTTCTCAAGTTCCAGTTCAATTTCCTTCAAGATCTTCAAACTGTGCGCCTGTTGCTTGATAACGATCTGGGTGATCTCTTCCAAAAGGTCGGTAGCGGTCATACCACCCAGCTGACTCTTACCATCTTTCCCCGCCTGGATAATTCGTTTGACCGTGGCATAACGTACCTTGAAGAACTCGTCCAGGTTGTTGGAGAATATTCCTAAGAAACGGAGGCGTTCGATGAGCGGAACCGTGCTGTCCTCAGCCTCTTGCAAGACCCGGGCGTTGAATTGCAACCAACTTAACTCCCGGTTTTGGTAGCTATTCTGTATTTCTGTTGAAACTTTAGTTGTTTCCATGTTGTTACTTTAAATCTCTGGGGAATACCGTTGCGACCGTCTTCCCTCTTACAATATCTTTCCAATCGTCAACATCGAATTCTAAATGGACAAAACCACAGGTAGGAACGTTATCGATATACGTATTCCCAAGCATGTTGGCAATGGAGGTAAATGCGTGGTTGTGTCCAACGATCATTACCCGATCCAACTCGTTGGGCAGACTTTTCACGATCGTAAAAACGCTGTGACCGCTAAAATCATACAGATCGTGGTCCGTCATAAAATTCTCGTCGACGATACCAAAGGCATCCTTCATATAATGCGCAGTTGCCAGCGCCCTGGCTGCATCGCTGGTGATGATCTTTTCTGGCGGCGGCACCAAATCCTTGATATGCTGAGAAACCAGGACGCCATCTCTTTTGCCACGACCTTTCAATGGTCGTTTGTGATCGATCACATCGTGCTTCCAGGACGATTTTGCATGGCGAACCATGTAGAGGGTTTTCATAGGCGAACTATAGAGTTAGTATTCATTCCAAGTTTAGGGTGCCAGTCGTTCAATGATCCAGTCCAATCCATCGAGGCGGTACCGGATGCGGTCGTGCAATCGATTGGGACGTCCCTGCCAAAATTCGAACGATAAGGGTCGTACCACGTAGCCACCCCAATTCTCCGGTTTTGGAACTTCTTTACCTTCGAATTCATTTTCCAATTGTGCCAATTCATCCACCAATTCCTGGCGGTTTCCAATCACCTCGCTTTGCTTCGACACCCAAGCCCCTAATTGGCTTCCTTTGGGTCGGGACGCAAAGTAATTGGAGGAGTCGATCTCCCCCGATTTTTCTGCGGTACCCTTAACGATCACCTGGCGCTCCAGGTTGGGCCAGAAAAAGGACAAGGAGACCTTGTTATTTCCCTCTATGTCTCGCCCTTTCTCACTTTGGTAGTTGGTGTAAAAATAAAATCCGTTCTCGTCATATTTCTTCAAAAGCACTACCCTGCCCCTTGGGAACCCATCGATGTTTACCGTGCTCAATGTCATCGCATTCACTTCATCAACCCCTCCGGAATCCTGCACTTCGTAAAACCAGGTACGAAATTGCTGCATGGGATTGGCGTCGACCGTTTTCTCGTCCAGCACTCCCTTTTCGTAATTCTTTCGGTAATCGTGTAAGTTATCTCGCATGCAAATGAATTGAAGTATCCGGGATTTTCGTGGTTGCATCCACAACTCCCGTTACACACTGCAATTTACGAGTTTTGGAGATAGTTTAAAAAGTGTTGGGCGGTTAAGTTTTGGTTATACTTTCTTCGGAATCAAGGTAGGCTTTCAACTTTACGCTGGCTACCATTCAAAAACCTTCCCATCGTCTGCCAAGTGCACATTCTCAAAGATCTCTGAGGCTTCAGTACGGAATTGTTCGAGGTCCTTATAGCGCCCCGAATAGTGCCCAAGGATAAGTTGACCCACTTCGGCCTTCTGGGCGATCGCTGCGGCTTCCTTGGCAGTGCTGTGCAAAGTTTTGTCGGCCAAATGCTGGTGTTGCTCTAAAAAGGTAGACTCGTGGTAGAGTGCCGTGGCACCTTGAATTAGATTGGTAATTTCCGGATGATAGACCGTATCACTACAATAGGCATAGGACCGGATGGGGTCCGGATCCAGGGTAAGTTCGCTGTTCGGGATCACGGTTCCATCCTCCTTCGTGTGGTCTGCACCTTGTTTGATCTTACTGTAGTAGCTTTTATCGATCTTATGTTTGCCTGCGATATCGATAAGTAATTTGCGTTCTCCGGGTTTTTCCGTGAATAAAAAACCATTGGTATAAACCCGGTGTTTTAAAGCAATGGTCCGAACCGTTAGTTTTTCGTCCTCAAAGATCACCTCCGAAGCTGTGCTGTCTAACTCATGGAACAGCAGCGGATAATTGGTCCAGCTGTTGCCTAGTTTTAGCTGAAGCGTGATGGCTTCCTTTATACCTTTCGGGCCATAGATATGCAATTCGGCTTCCCTGCCGAGTAGCCGAAAGGTAGAAATGAGTCCGACGAGCCCGTAAAAGTGATCTCCATGCAGATGAGAAATAAATATATGTTTGATCCTGGAGAACTTCACCTTGAACTTTCGAAGTTGCACCTGGGTGCCCTCTCCACAGTCGATCAGGAACAAATGTCCTCTTGCCTCCAATACCTGGGCCGTGGGATTGGCATCCCAGCGCGGCGTGGCCGAATAACAACCAAGAATGGTTAGTTTCATCTATTTTGAGGTTAGAAGCTCGTAGTGCGAAGCACGACGTAATATGATCGAATTATGTTATATTTTCTTAGAATCCCAGGTCGCGTTCAATTTCCTCCATTTCAACGATATCGGCGGCCTCTTGCAAGGTGGGGACCAAAATAAGTTCGAAGGGGACGTCGTCTACGTCAACCGCGTTGTTGACGATCACGAAGGAATGCTTGGTAGACCGTACGTAGTTGGAGATCTTGAGGAATTTCAACAGTTCATCCAATTCCAGGGCATCGTATTTCAATAGATCGATGACCAGGTTATGCGTTTCAAACTGGTCCGGTACGATTCGCTCCAAATAGCTCGCGAAATCACTGGCATTGTCTCGCTCGTCGCCCAATACCGTGTATTTGGGGGTCACGTTAATCTTCATTGCGCTGTATTTTGGAAGCCAGCAGATACAATACGGCCATTCGCACTGCCACTCCGTTTTCCACTTGATCCAATATGATGGCCTGTCCGCTGTCGGCCACCTCGGTCGTGATCTCGACTCCTCTGTTAATAGGTCCAGGATGCATTACGACAATCTCTTTGTCAAGGGATTCCAATAACTCCATATGCAATCCGAATTGCTGGGTGTATTCACGGGTACTAGGGAAATAACTGATGTCCATACGCTCATTTTGCACACGTAACATATTGGCCACATCGCACCATTGAAGCGCCTCCTTAAAATTGGTTTCAACTCCCACTCCTAGTTTTTCTATATACTTAGGGATAAGTGTTTTAGGTCCACAAACTTTAACTTTAGCTCCAAGTTTTTGTAATGCAAAAATGTTGCTCAACGCGACACGTGAGTGCAGGATATCTCCAACGATTACCACGTTTTTACCTCCCACTTCTCCCATGCGTTCGCGAATGGAATAACAATCAAGCAGCGCCTGGGTGGGATGTTCGTGTGCACCGTCTCCTGCATTTACAATGCTTGCATCGATATGCTTGGAAAGGAAGACACCAGCTCCCGGGTTGGGGTGCCGCATCACCACCATATCTACTTTCATGGAAAGGATATTATTTACGGTATCGATAAGCGTTTCTCCTTTTTTTACTGAAGACGCTCCCGCCGAAAAGTTGATCACATCGGCAGAGAGTCGTTTTTCGGCCAGTTCGAAGGATAGCTTGGTCCTGGTGCTGTTTTCGAAGAATAGATTGGCGATGGTAATATCGCGAAGGGAAGGCACTTTTTTAATGGGACGATTGATCACTTCCTTGAAATGATCGGCAGTTTCGAAGATAAGCTGAATGTCTTCTTTGGTAATGTATTTGATGCCCAGTAAGTGATCTACACTTAGTTCCTTCATGGTATTTTATTGGTTTGAGGGGCTTCTACCCTCTGTTTCCATATTTGTATGTTATTAATTGCTCACCAGGTATACGGCGTCTTCTCCATCGTTCTCCTTCCAGCATACCTTGACTTTCTCTGTTCCGATCGCATCTACCTGACGACCCCGATAATCGGGTTGTATGGGCAAATGGCGGCTGAACCTCCGGTCGATCAATGTTAACAACTCGATCTCCTGAGGACGACCGAAGGACTGTATGGCCGTAAGCGCAGAGCGGATACTGCGGCCTGTATACAGTACATCGTCTATAAAGACCACCTTCTTGTTTTCTACGATAAAATCGATCTTGGTCGTATTGGCTTCCAGAGGTTTTTCGCTTCTCCTGAAATCGTCCCTGTAAAAGGTAATGTCCAATCGACCGTATTGAATGTTCTTGATCTTGTACTCTGCTTCCAGCATTTGCTTGAGCCGCTGGGCTAAATAAATGCCCCGTGGCTGAATACCAATGAGTACGGTATT
>JBCCHR010000077.1:0-10472 GCA_039028655.1 Bacteroidota bacterium | reverse complement strand
GGTAAAAAGGTATTTCAAAGGCACCAATGATTGAGTTCCATTCTCAGAATACATTCGAGTTAAGTAACCCTAAAGAAGTAACGAATTGGATAGAAGAATTGATATCCAACGAGGGGTTTGTTGTGGGTGATATATCCTATGTTTTTTGCGATGATTCCTTTTTGCTGAATATCAATCAGGAGTTTTTAGACCATGACACCTATACTGATATAATTAGTTTCAATTATTCATTGGGAAAAGAGCTGGCAGGAGAGATCTATGTGTCGACCGATCGGGTATTGGAGAATGCAAACACCTTCGGAGCTTCGTTTGAGAGTGAGTTACATAGGGTAATCGCGCATGGAGTATTGCACTTCTGCGGCTATGAAGATGGAAGCGAAGAACAGAAAGTACTCATGAGAAAGAAGGAAGAGGAGTATTTACAACTGATATGTCAATAAAGTGTTGACAATCAGGTAGATAGGTGTATTTTATGAAGAATAATAATGTTGGGTTGTATATTTGCAGAAATTTTGTTCCACGTGGAACATTGAGATATGTTTGATAAAGAATATGATGTTATAGTTGTTGGTGGTGGCCATGCCGGTTCGGAGGCAGCGGCCGCTGCTGCGAACATGGGATCTTCAACCTTGTTGATTACCATGAACCTACAGAACATTGCGCAAATGTCCTGCAATCCGGCAATGGGTGGTATTGCTAAAGGTCAGATTGTACGAGAGATCGATGCATTAGGGGGTTATAGTGGAATAGTATCCGATAAAACGGCCATACAGTTTAAGATGTTGAACAAGTCGAAAGGACCTGCAATGTGGAGTCCGAGGGTCCAAAGTGATCGCATGCGTTTTGCGGAAACCTGGAGACTGATGTTGGAGGCTACACCCAACTTGGATTTTTATCAGGAGATGGTGTCTGGAATTGTTACGGAAGATGATCGGATCGTAGGGGTAAGAACTTCCTTGGGATTATTGGTTCGTGGTAAAACAGTAGTGCTCACTAACGGGACATTTTTAAATGGGCTCATTCATATTGGTGAAAAGCAGTTTGGAGGAGGACGAGCAGGAGAACGGGCTGCTGTTGGGATTACTCATGACCTGGTTAATTTGGGATTTGATTCTGGCAGGATGAAGACCGGAACACCTCCAAGGGTGGATGGTAGGTCTCTGGACTTTTCGAAGATGGTTCCTCAACCGGGTGACGAAGATCCACAGAAATTCTCTTTTTCAAACGAGACGACTCCATTAAAAGAACAGCGAGCCTGTCATATGAGTTACACCAGCACACTGGTGCATGATCTATTGAGAGAAGGTTTTGATAGATCACCCATGTTCAATGGTGCGATTAAAAGTATAGGTCCCAGGTATTGTCCGTCCATTGAAGACAAGATCCATCGGTTTGCCGACAAGGACAAGCACCAGCTTTTTGTGGAACCTGAAGGATGGAATACCGTCGAGTATTATATCAACGGGTTTTCAACTTCCCTGCCGGAGGAAGTGCAATTCAAGGCATTAAAAGAGTGTGCCGGTTTTGAGAATGTAAAGTTCTTTCGCCCGGGATATGCCATCGAATACGACTACTTCCCTCCTACCCAATTAAAACATACGCTGGAGACAAAGTTGGTTTCGGGCTTGTATTTTGCGGGGCAGATCAATGGAACTACCGGATACGAAGAAGCGGCTTCCCAAGGATTGATGGCGGGTATCAATGCGCATCTTAAGGTACAGGAACGAGATCCTTTTATACTGAAAAGGGACGAGGCGTACATTGGCGTGTTGATAGATGATCTGATCACCAAGGGCACAGAAGAGCCCTATCGAATGTTTACGTCGCGAGCCGAATACCGAACGCTGCTGCGACAAGATAATGCTGATTTCAGATTAACACCGAAAGGATATGATATTGGTTTGGCCACTGAGGAACGTCTGCGTGTGATGGAAAAGAAGAAAGCACAAAGCGAAAATTTTGTTCAGTTCTTTAAGGATACCAGCGTACAACCCCAAGTGATCAATCCTATTTTGGAGTCCAAAAACTCCAGTCCGGTGAAACAAAGCGATAAGATGTTTAAGATGTTTTCCAGGCCTAATATCACCATGGAGGATATGCGATCGATCGATTCGGTGTCGTCCTATATTGAAGAACACCAACTGGATGCCGAAGTATTGGAACAAACGGAAATACAAGTGAAATATTCCGGATATATTCAGAAGGAAAAAAACAATGCCGACAAATTAAGCAGGCTGGAAGGAATTAAAATTCCGGAGCATTTTGATTATACCAAATTAAAGTCACTGTCCTACGAAGCCGTAGAAAAATTGACGGCCATTAAGCCGGTTACCATTTCACAGGCCTCTCGAATTAGTGGTGTTACACCCAACGACATTTCGGTATTGTTGGTTTATATGGGCAGATAAATTATCAAAAGACCAATGGTGTTCCACGTGGAACAATAGTTATTTTTTGTGGCAGATTTAGAGAAATATCGAAATTATAAAGTAAAAGATTTCCTCGTTTCCGGCGAGGAATTTTCTTTGGTTCCAAATGAGACCTATGGCTTTTTGGAAACATGTCCGCAACCTTCCAAGGAGGATCTCCCCTCCTATTATGAGAGCGAATCTTATATCTCCCATACCGATTCCAAAAAAGGGCTCCTTTCATTTTTGTATCAGCAGGTAAAGCAATACTCCCTGAGAAAGAAGGTAGGCTTGATCAAAAGATTGAATGGCGATGCCGCACGTCTTTTGGATATTGGTGCCGGTACAGGTGATTTTTTGAAACAAGCAAAACAGGCAGGATGGAAAGTGACTGGAGTCGAACCGAGCCAAGGAGCTCGATCTTTGGCCAAGGAAAAAGGACTGGAACTTTTCGAGATGCTCGAATCCCTGCCCAATGAAAAGTATGAGGTGATCACCCTGTGGCATGTCCTTGAACACCTGCCGGATCTGGAAGCTTCCCTGGAACGAATTTATTCTTTGTTGGCTCCTAACGGACACCTGGTGATCGCAGTTCCCAATTTCAGTTCGTGGGACGCGACTCATTACCGATCCCATTGGGCGGCCTTCGATGTGCCAAGACACCTTTGGCATTTTTCACAGGACGCCATGAGAGCCATCATTTCTCCGGACCTCGATTTGGTGGAAACCCTACCCATGAGATTCGACTCTTATTATGTGAGTTTACTTTCAGAGAAATACAAGAGCGGTTCTAAATTTTCCTTGAAGGCAATTTGGGCGGGATGGCGATCAAATTGGTCGGCCAGACGCACCTCAGAGTATTCTTCCCTTATTTATTGCTTCAAAAAGCAAAATTAGCCTCTTTTAGGCTCGTGCTGGAACTGCGAGAAAGCTTTGAATAATATGTAAGGACCCCAACAAAAGAGTCGCTTAGAGGGCTTTATTTAAAGCTAAAATTAATAGGAAGAAGTTATTGATTGCTCTATTCACAATCGAGAATTCTTATACAAGCTCTTTTTTGTGAATGAGCCGTGTTAGTTGTATCGAGAGGTCTGCGAAGATGATCTTGGCATTTCCGTTTCGTTCAATGTGATAACTTGCGTCTTCCAAAGCCTCTACAATCTCGTAAATATTATTTTGGTGTACGAAAGGTGCAAATTTGTCGAGACTGAATTTCGGATCGGCAGTTTCCAGGTAGACCAACGATTCCGCCTGGTAATTTTTCAAGAGCGCTTGTCGGAATAGTTCCACACAAAAGGCAAGAAAGTTTTTTTGCGTCTCTCGACCCTTACCGGCCATCATATCACTCCAGGTGAGGAGCTCCTGAATCGATTTTTTGTTTCCCTTTGCTTTGAAGGCAGTGCGAACCCAGACTAAAAACCATCCTTCGAACACCACATCCTCATCGTCCTTGCCAATGATGTGCAACGCCTTGTTGAAATCTCCATGTGCCTGTCTGCTGGTTTTCCTGGCGGTTGCTTCATCGATCTGGTAGACATCCATAAGACGTCGAGCAATGTCCATTTCAGAAAGTAGTGGAACATGTAGCGTTTGACAACGTGAGTGAATGGTTTTTAGGATGTGTTCTTCATTTTCGGTAAGCAACAGGATCACAGTTCGCTCGGGGGGTTCTTCCACCAATTTAAGAATCTTGTTGGCACATTCGGTGTTCATTTTTTCGGCCATCCAGATGATCATCACCTTGTACCCTCCTTCATATGATTTTAGCGCCAGTTTCTTTGAGATCTCTTCTGCCTCTCGAACACTGATGTTCCCTTGCTTGTTCTCAATGCCCAGTTGCTGGAACCAATCAAAGAGAGAACCGTAGGGATTATGCAGCACAAATTTTCTCCAATCTTCTGAAAATGAGCTAGATACAGGGTTTTTCTTGATGGTGTCGTTGGTATTTACCGGATAGGCAAAATGGAGGTCCGGATGGGTAAGCTGGGCCACATTATGGGCACAGCGATTGTAGTTTTCGGAATCTTTTTCGTACTGTTCGCAAAGGATCTCCCGCGCATAAGCCAACGCCAAAGGCAACAAGCCACTACCAGTTGGTCCAACGAACAATTGTGCATGCGCTACCCGCCCGTTACCAAGTGTGGTTTGAAGGTGAGATTTGAGGTGTTCGTGCCCAATGATTTCAGAAAAATCCATATACAAAGCTACGGATTTTGACCAAAACTAAATGCTCCCTATTTCTTAACGAAAATCATGTTTGTTTGAAGTATATTTGTGCCTCAAACGAGCGGAGATGAAAACAATAGAAGACTTCAACTTTAAGGGAAAACAGGCACTTATTCGTGTGGATTTCAATGTGCCTCTCAATGCAGATCGGCAAGTAACGGATACCACACGGATCGAGGCTGTCAAGCCAACCATCATTAAGGTGTTGGAAGATGGCGGAAGCTGCGTGTTGATGTCTCATTTGGGACGACCCAAGAACCGGGAAGCCGAGTTTTCATTACAACATATCGTTGATACCGCCTCGGACGTACTGGGCGTAACGGTGAAATTTGTACCCGAATGTGTGGGTGACGAAGTGGTTGAAGCCGCCAACAACCTGGGTCCGGGAGAGATCTTATTGCTGGAGAACCTGCGATATCACAGTGCCGAGACCGCCGGAGACGAGGAGTTTGCAAACGAGCTTTCCAAACTTGGAGATATTTACGTGAACGATGCCTTCGGTACGGCCCATCGCGCCCATGCATCTACTGCGGTGATCGCTCAGTTCTTTCCTGAGAACAAGTGCTTTGGAGCCTTACTTTCTTCAGAAATAAAAAATGTCAACAAAGTTTTAAGCGATGGAGAATCGCCAATTACCGCCATCATTGGTGGGGCGAAAGTATCCTCCAAGATCACCATCATGGAGAACATCCTGGATAAGGTAGACCACCTTATCATAGGAGGTGGTATGGCCTTTACATTTATCAAGGCACAAGGGGGTAAAATTGGGAATTCACTGGTGGAAGACGACAAACAAAAACTGGCATTGGATATCCTGCAAGCTGCCCGAGACAAAGGTGTAGCAGTACATTTGCCAGTGGACACCATTATTGCCGATGATTTTAGCGACTCGGCCAACAAAGATACTTGCGACATCAACGCCATCCCGGACAATTGGATGGGATTGGATGCCGGCCCTCAGTCCCAGGCCAAGTTTGCCGATGTGATCAAAAACTCACACACCCTTTTATTTAATGGGCCCGTAGGTGTTTTCGAAATGCCCTCCTTTGCCAACGGGACGATCGCGGTATGTGAGGCCATTGCAGAGAGCACTTCCAATGGGGCATTTTCGTTGGTAGGCGGCGGCGATTCGGTAGCAGCAGTCAAACAATTTAATTTCGGCGATAAGGTAAGTTATGTATCTACCGGCGGGGGAGCGATGCTGGAAATGTTGGAAGGAAAGACCCTTCCGGGGATCGAGGCCATCCTAAAATAATACGACCACTTCCCTCCTATTTTATGGCTTGCGCGTGATAATTCACTACATTTAGCGAAATTTCAAGGCCCTTGAGACGTTATCACCTTATGAAGCATTTGTTCGTTGTACTTTTTTTATTACTGAATACCATTTCGCTCGCCCAGGAAGAGAACGGGGACGTTCCCATTAAGCAGGAGAATCCGGACTCTTTGGCAACAAAAACAGTATCGATAATTGATACTATTGCCATAAAGGAATTGGCAAACGACTTGCCCAAAACCACCATTACCACACAAAGCAGAGACACGGTTGTTTTTGCGCTGGAGGACAATGCCCGGGCCAGGGAAATTGACTCGATGTGGTTGTCGGCACTTTACAACAATGGCCTTTTTGAAGATATTTATGGATCCATCACCGAGATGGAGTTTGAACCCGTGGAGTACAACGAGCTTCCTACGGAAGTGCTCAAGGCCAGACTGAAAGAACTGGATGCCCGGACCCCGTTTCACGTGGAGTACAACCCCTCTCTCGAAAGCGTGATCAAAGGCTATTTAAAGAACCGGCGACGCACCATGGCGCGCCTCATGGCATTGAGCGATTACTACTTCCCAATGTTTGAAGAAGAGCTGGACAGACAAGGCCTTCCGTTAGAAATGAAATACCTGGCTATTGTGGAATCCGCCCTGAATCCAAGAGCCGTTTCGCGTGTAGGCGCTACGGGTTTATGGCAATTTATGTTCGCCACAGGACGATTGTTCGGACTGGAAGTGAATTCGTATGTAGACGAACGCTCCGATCCTTTAATGGCCACCGAAGCTGCGGCCAAATACCTGTCTAGCTTGCATAAAAGCCTGGGAGACTGGGACCTTGCGTTGGCGGCCTATAACAGCGGTCCCGGGAACGTTTCGAAGGCGATACGGCGTTCCGGAGGCAAGACCAATTATTGGAACATCCGACAACATTTACCACGTGAGACGGCGGGTTATGTACCGGCTTTTTTAGCTACGATGTACATTTTCGAATATGCCGAAGAGCACGGTTTTAAAAGTGCTGGACCGCGCTATCCATATATTGCCACAGACACCGTGAAGGTAAAGAAGATGATCTCTCTTCAACAGGTAGCGGAGGTTACCAACATGGACCTGGTGGAACTCGAGTTCCTTAATCCATCCTACAAGTTGGGAGTCATCCCGGTGATTAAGGATGAGAACTATGTGTTGAGGCTCCCGGTGGACGCCATTGGGAAATTTGTGAGTAATGAGGAGGCTATTTATGCCTATGCCCAATCTGAGTTTGACAAACGAGAAAAACCATTACCTGAGCTGTTCGAACAGAGCGACCGTATTCGATATCGGGTGCGCAGTGGCGACTATTTAGGAAAGATTGCCAAGAGATATGGGGTTACAGTAAGTAAGATAAAACGCTGGAATGGCTTGAGGAGCAATAATTTACGCATTGGACAGCGCCTCACGATCTACCCTCGTAAATTAGGTGCAGTAGCCTCTAAGTCGAAGTCGAAAGCAACCGCTTCGAATACGGCGGGAAAGACCTATACCGTGAAATCCGGAGACTCGTTGTGGAGTATTTCTCAGAAGTTTCCCGGAATTACCGTAGACCAATTGAAAAAGTGGAACGATATTAGCAGTACAAAATTGAAACCAGGGATGACCCTGAAGTTAAATAAGTAACTTTCTAATAGCTATTTCGGAATGAAACATCTACTCTACTCCGCACTTTTTCTATGTGTATTGTTTATTTCTTGTGATTCTGGCGGAGGTAAAAAGCATCGATTCCTTCCAGAATCTGTTGGCAGGATCAACAGCCTTCAAGTGATCATGGCTAATGATCTTTGGAATGGTGCCGTTGGTGAAAAGGTCCGCGAACATTTTGCCGCACTTACCGACGGACTACCTCAGCAGGAGCCTATTTTTTCAATCAGCCAGATGCAACCCGAAACACATACGGGATTTGCCCGCAATTCGCGTACTTTTTTGATCGTTGGCCTGGGGGACCAGGATACGGTAAAGGTGAAGCAGAATGCTTTTGCAAAGCCGCAAATAGGAGCTTCGATCACAGCCAGTTCCGAAGAAAAACTCATCGAACTTATTGAAGAAAACCAGCGATATATCATTAGTGCCTTCAAGGAATCTGAGATCCGCGAACGCCAGCGTCGCACTAATATTTCTGCGCTCAAAATCGATTCGCTCAAGGAACGATTTGGTGTCTCCCTAACCATGCCTTCGGCCTACCGTGTAGCTTCTGCAAGCGATAATTTTTATTGGTTTAGAAAGGATTTGAAAGACGGCACCACCAACGTGCTTGTCTATGAAGTGCCAATGGGTACCATTGGTAGCGACAGCACGGTGATTGGTGATATCATTAAAATGAGAGACTCCATTGGGTCTGGTTATTTACCGGTAGAAGATGATGGGTTGTTTGTTACTGAAGAGGCCTACGCACCTTATTTGTTTACCTCGGAGATCGACGGTAAGTTTGCCTACGAAACCAAAGGGACCTGGACCGTTACCGATGCCTGGATGGCCGGACCGTTCATCAACTATGCGATCCGTGATGAAGTAAACGATCGATATTTGATCCTGGAAGGATTTACCTATGCCCCATCGGTTGAAAAGAGAGATCTGCAGTTTGAGTTGGAATCCATTCTTAAATCGGCTGTCATCGAGTAATTCAGAATAAAACACAAAAAACCCGGAGTGATATGCTCCGGGTTTTTTGTTTATGATCAGGCTATAATTACTTTTCTTCAATCTTATCGGCATCAGCGTCCTCTTTAGACGCATCCTTGAACTCTTTGATCCCACTTCCAAGGCCTCGCATTAATTCGGGGATCTTTCTTCCACCAAACAACAACAAGACAACCAATACGACTAATACAATTTGCCAGGGGCCAATCGCCAAGGGTAATACGAATACTTCCATTTTTAAGAAATTTATACAACAAAGGTAACAAGAATTCCTTACATACGACGTTTTCAAAGTAAGTTTCACAGGGGGATTCCCGTATTTCTGTTAACATCGATTTAATGGATATGGTCGCTTTGGTGTAAACCCTTACATTTGTACTCAATACAGGCATTTCATGACTAAAAAAAGGAAAAGAGGAAAGAATATCAAGCGAAAGCTGCTGCATAAATACCGGTTGGTGGTATTGAATGAGGCGACGTTCGAGGAGCGCTTTTCTTTTAAGCTGAATCGGCTCAACGTCTTTGTATTCAGCACTATTTTTGCTGTATTCCTTATCGCCATAACTACCATTCTCATTGCCTTTACGCCACTGCGAGAGTACATTCCAGGATACTCGTCGACCAGCCTGAAGAAACAGGCCCTGGATTTGAGCTACAAAACCGATTCGTTACAACAGGCACTCACTGTAAATGGGCAGTATATTGCTTCGATCAAAAAAGTGCTGACAGGGGATGTTAAAACTTCCGACTTTAACAAGGATTCGATCCTGGAAGCCGCAAAACAGGACATTGAAGGTATCGATCTAACCCCTTCAAGGCAGGATTCGATCTTACGTGATCTGGTTTCGCAGGAGGACAAATACAACCCGCTTACCGACAATGAAGAGGTTAATTTTGTACTGTTCCCACCTGTAAAAGGGGATATTTCTCAGGATTATGATCCCGAGATCAAACACTTTGCTGTGGACGTGGTGGCGGTTAAGGACAGCCCTGTGAAAGCAGCGGCCGATGGTACGGTGATCTTTTCGGAATGGACCGTGGAGACAGGGTATGTGATCGTGCTTACCCATGCCAACAACCTGGTTACTATCTACAAGCACAATGCCTCGCTTACGAAAGAACAAGGAGATCTGGTAAAGGCAGGCGAGGTGATCGCCACTGTTGGAAACAGCGGGGAATTTACCACAGGTCCGCACCTTCATTTTGAACTTTGGAGCGATGGGTATCCCATCAACCCCAACAACCTAATCGATTTCAACTAAGCATGTCACTCAAGTCTTTCGGGGCCAGAATTTTCGCCAAGCGTGTTGTTAATAAGATCAACAAATGGGCTTCGGATCCAGTGGCCACCCAGGAACGGGTTTTCCAGCGCCTGATTGAAACGGCCAAAAACACTCAATTTGGGAAGGACCACGGCTTTGATTCCATTACGTCACATGCAGAATTTGTTGCCAAAGTACCCATCAGGGATTATGAGGCATTACGATCCTACGTCGACAAGGTAGTGGCTGGAGAATTGGACGTGCTTTGGCCCGGGAAGCCGTTGTATTTTGCCAAGACCTCTGGTACAACATCCGGGGCGAAGTATATTCCGCTCACTGCAGCATCCATGCCTTCGCATATTGAAGCGGCCAGAAACGCCATTCTCTGTTATATTCATGAGACCTCGAATGTGAAGTTTGTTGATGGTAAGATGATCTTTCTACAGGGAAGCCCGGTAATGAACGAACAAAACGGTATTAAAGTAGGACGACTATCTGGGATTGTAGCTCATTATGTGCCTAATTACCTACTTAAGAATCGATTACCCAGCTGGGATACCAACTGCATCGAAGATTGGGAGACGAAGGTGGATGCCATCGTCGAAGAAACCAGAGAGGAGAATATGACTGTGAT
>JBCCHR010000076.1:0-10498 GCA_039028655.1 Bacteroidota bacterium | reverse complement strand
ATTTAAGAAAAATAAAATCGCCTTCGCAATCCAAAATACTTCGTTTTTCACCAAAATTTACCCTAATTATTGATCTGGATTGCGCATACCGCCGCGCATACGTTTTTACTAATTTCGGCGAGAGCTATCCTAGGGAAGACCTATAAACAGTAAGTTTGCAAAATTTATGTAGCAACTCATAACCCGAAGATCACAGATTCAATTCCCGTTCCCGCAATTAGGAATTCCGGTTTCGTTTGAAACCTGATTTTTTGTTTCAGAGAAATAGCTAGTTTACTCTTGTATTTTGATGGAACAAAAAATCTGTTGTCGCGAAGCAACGGATTACCATGATATGCCTCCCATATTCAGAACCATTTTTCGTTGCGGAGCAATGGAATATGAATCCTGTTCCTTTTATTTGTAACTTACTTTCGGGCCAGCAAAAGAAAGTTAATAAAACACTATTTTCGACAATAGAACCCATCAAGATGGCAAGAAATAAATCCTGGAAACAACTCATCCTTGAGCTCATTGAGGCCATTTTCAAAAGCTCCGGCAGGCAATCCCGCGATCGCACCTGGCACCAGCATGTGGTACCCTACAAAGATGGCTGGGCAGTTCGTAGAGAGGGCAATAAACGCATCACTTCCAAACACCGTAAACAAAGTACTGCCATCAGAAAAGCGAAAAGCCTGGCTCGTAAATACAAGTCGGACGTGATCATCCATCGAGCAGATGGTACCATCAGGGATCGGGTGGGGTTTGATTAGCCCCCGTTACACCCCTCCCACCTTCCGTTACATTTGTACCAGTATTCCAACAGGGCGATGCCTAGCTTTGATTTCAGAAAAAACACATCATTATGAAATCACTCACATATTTAGTAGCGCTTGGAATTACACTATCCATCATGGCCTGTTCCACCCAAAAAACTATTCCGGCTCCTAAAACCTACTCGCTCATCGGGCAGTGGGAAGGATGTGACGGTAGAATCATCGAATTTACAAAGGAAGACGACATAATAATCGGACGTTGTATTGCTCTCGGTGGTCTGGGAACCTATGGCTTTACCCTCAACGAAGTAGGTTACGAAGTCGAAGCACAAGGCAACAACACCTATAAAGGCCGGGTAAAATGGCGGAAGACCGGTCAAAAAGATCCTTTTTGGAAAAATGTGGAGATCACTATTGACGGCAACTCCTACGAAGACCAGGGGTCCGACTCCTGCGGACGCGAAATGGCGCGCGTAAAATCATGACACTACCGGGCAACTAAGTACGAGTTTTAGAGAAATTATTCCCAGGGTCCGCTGCGGGTAACGGTTGAGAACGTAGGTAGGTCCTGCGCTTCCTGCGACAAACCCTTTCCGTACCGAAACAGGCCTTTCCAACCACCCAGCCAGAATCGGCCACGGCGGTCCTGGAGCATGGTGATGATCCCCTGGGAGATCAAACCGTCGTCTGCATCGAACAAGATGAATTTTTCATCGCTGTAGCGATACACCCCCACATTTTCAACGCTGAACCAAAGGCTTCCTTCATCATCTTCCATAAAGCCGGAAACTTCCTCGCCCTGTATTACACCATCCTTGGTGAGTTGGGTAAAGTTGGTGCCATCATAAGTCGTGACGCCCCCATACATCGAAGCGATCCAAATGAGGCCGTCCTTGTCCTGGTATAGTCCCGTCACATTGTTGTCGGCCAGGCCGTTTTCCGAAGTAAAAAAAGTAAAACTCCTACCATCATAGACCGTGATCCCATAGCCATCGGTGCCAAACCAGAGGTTTCCGCTGCGGTCCTTCATCAGGGTATTTACCCGACCATGAGACACTCTTGGCTGTGCATTCTCAACGTTGGCTTTCGGCATTTCGAAATTGGTGAATTTCGCGCCATCAAATTGTACGATACCATCAGAAGTGGCTACCCAAAACAAGCCCTCTTCATCGATGAGAACACTCCAGACCTCGTCCAGTTTGGGGTCGTTCTTGTTGGGAAAATGGGTATACGTTTCACCGTCAAATTGGTAAAGGCCATTATAGGTCCCCAGCCAGACCATGCCATCCGAATCTTCGATCACGGTGTTTACCCGACCGCCCTTCAGTCCTTGTTCTTCCGACACATACTGAAGATCTGTTCCGTCGTAGCGCATCACCCCAAAATGATTGGTGCCAAACCACAGATCTCCTCGCGAATCCTCAAAGATCGTACGAACCCAATGGCACAACTGCCCTTCGTAAAACACCTGAGTACGCGTTTGTCCGGGCAGCACATTGGTATCCATTGAAAAGAAATCAGGAATGTGCTCGTCGTTCGAAGTGTTGTTCACCTCTTTATTCTCTACCTGTGGAACAGGCTGCTTTTCCTGCCCTTTACAAGAGACGCCTGCCAAAGAAAATAATGCCAGCGTACTTAGAAAGAGTACCAGGGTCGATCGTAATTCCTTCCGGGTTTTTGCTGTTTTTCTCATGCCGCTAGTTTTGTTCCGCTTCGCCGGGTGATGGAGGCAACTCACCTTTGTACACCATGGTTCGATGCGGATACGGTATCTCGATGCCTTCCTGATCAAATCGCTTTTTAATACTTTCGAGCAAATCGCATCCCAGGACAAAGGCATCGGCAACATCTTGTGTCCAGGCCCAACCACGAAGGCTAACCGCTGAATCGCCCAGTCCAATCACCCGGACCACCCCTAACTCATCACCATTCTCCTTTTGTTCGTCGGTGCGATGATCGATCAACAACGGGTGGTTCAATATCTCATCCCTCATGATCTCCCTGGCTTTATCAATATCCGAATCGTAAGCGATCCCCACGTCGATCCACTTGCAAATTCGCTCATCCACATAATCCGCATTCACGATCACTTCGTTATTTACGACAGAATTGGGAAGTATCACACGCTTGTTCTCAAAATCCCGAATCACGGTATGACGCAAACCAATGTCCTCGACCACACCGGATTTTCCCTTGATCGTAAGTCGATCATGCAGCCGAAATGGTTTGAATATCACGATAAATACGCCACTAATCACATTGCTCAATGCCTGCTGAGAAGCAAAACCTACGGCAACCGCAAGCACACCAGCTCCGGCGAGGAGCGAAGTCGCCAACACCCGCAAGCCGGGCATCATATACACTGCTATTCCCAAGCCAACCACATAAATGGTCGCGGTAATGATGTGCCGCAAAAAATGATAGTTGGTGGGATCGGCGTCGATCATTTCAGTAGATCGTTTTATGAACCTTTTAAAGAAGCGATTCACAATAAATCCGATAATAAATGTCGCGATCAATATTCCCACAAACAGGGCCACATATTCGATATTCTCCAAGATCTTGTCCTTCATATTTCTTTCAAATTGAGGGTGTTATTCTTTATGCTGAATGCTTCTTCGCCTAGTGTCCAAAGTCCATTCAAAAATAGTAAACCTGGCCCAATTGTAAATGCGATCCCCTGGCAAAGAATGAAATGCCGAATGGATTCAGCATAAAAAAAGGAATCTCTATGGTGTTACTGCTCAATGTTTTCCGCAGTAAAAAACTGAAGCTGTCGTTGTTCGAATTGCGTTGTGATCTGCAAGGGGTTGCAACATACTTCGCAATCCTCGATATACGTAGCCGAAACCGAAGGATCCAACAACATGGAGATCTCTTCCCAACAGTACGGGCACTGGAAAAAATGCTGCTCCATGCCGCTAATTGCTTTGCAGTGCTTCCAATTCTATGGTGAGCGACTCCCATTGTTCCATCAATTCCGACAATTCCGACTTCTTCGCCTCGTAGGCGTCAAAAAAGTTGGGTTGCGCAATGGTCTCTTCATAATTGATCGACAATTCCAGGTCGATATCCTTGATCTCTTTCTCCAATTTGGAAATATTGGCTTCTGTCTTGCTTAGTCTGTTTTGCAGGGATTTCAACTTTTTTTGCTCCTCATAGCTCTGTTTCCCTGCGCTGGCAGTCTTTTTTTCTTCGGAAACAACCGCCGTCCTTTTCTCTGCTTCCCTTAAATTTTGAAGGTTGCGCTGCTCCAGGAAATAATCGATATCGCCCAAATATTCCTTGATCTTCCGGTCTTTGAATTCGTACACTCTGTTAGTCAATCCTTGAAGAAAATCCCGGTCGTGCGAGATGAGGATCAACGTCCCCTGAAACTTCGAAAGGGCTTCTTTCAATACATTCTTCGATTTGATATCGAGATGATTGGTTGGTTCATCCATCACCAGCACATTGAACGGCTGCAGCAGTAATTTCGCCAAAGCCAATCGGTTTCTTTCGCCTCCGGAGAGCACCCGCACGTATTTGTGTACGTCGTCGCCTCGAAACAAAAACGCTCCCAGAATATCCCGAACCCTGGGTCTGGATTTCTCATCGGCTGCATCGATCATGGTATCTTCCACTGTTTTGGAGCCATCCAGATACTCAGCCTGGTTCTGAGCAAAGTAACCGATCTCCACATTGTGCCCCAATTGGACACTCCCATTAAAATCGACATCGCCCACGATCATCTTGGCCAAGGTCGACTTCCCTTGTCCGTTCTGCCCGACAAAGGCCGTTTTACTATCTCGTTCGATCAGCAGATCCACATGCTGCAACACATGATTGTTCCCATAACTCTTGGAGGCATCCTCAATGGTGATAACTACTTTTCCGGGGGTGACCGAGATGGGAAATCGAAGGGTCATCACGGAATTATCGTCCTCATCCACCTCAATACGGTCCATTCGGTCCAATTTCTTGATGAGCGATTGTGCCATGGTTGCCTTACTGGCTTTGGCACGAAACTTTTCGATCAGTTTCTCGGTTTGCTCGATCTGTTTTTGCTGGTTCTTTTGGGTCGCGAGTTGCTGAGCGCGCAATTCGGCTCTTAGGGTCAAGTACTTCGAATAAGGTTTTGGGTAGTCGTAGATCTTTCCCAGAGAAATTTCAATAGTGCGATTGGTCACGTTGTCCAAAAACATCTTATCGTGAGATACCAAAACTACGGCTCCAGGATAATTCTTTAAAAACTCCTCCAACCACAGGATGGACTCGATGTCCAGGTGGTTGGTGGGCTCATCCAGCAGGAGGATATCGTTATTCTGCAACAGCAATTTTGCCAATTCGATACGCATTCGCCATCCACCTGAGAAGGTATCCGTAGATTTTTCAAAATCGGCACGTTGAAATCCAAGTCCTTGTAAGATACGCTCGGTTTCGCCCTGGTAGTTGTAACCCCCATGAATTTCGTACTGATGCTGCACCTCATTGAGATCCACCATGAGTTGGTTATAGCTGTCACTTTCGTAATCGGTGCGTTCTGCCAACTGAGTATTGATGTCCTCCAACTGCTTTTCGAGCTGCTTGATCGCGCCAAAAGCCTCGTACGACTCCTCCAAAACGGTCCTGCCCTTCACGAAATCGATGTCTTGTTTCAGAAACCCAATAGAAACTTCCTTGTCGGTTGCGATCGACCCCTCATCGTATTCCTGTTCGCCGGCGATAATACGGAGCAACGTAGACTTACCGGCACCATTCTTTCCCACCAGTCCAACACGATCGCCCGGAGTGAGCATAAAGGTGATCCCTTCGAAGAGGTATTCGCCCTGAAAAGAGACCGATAAATTGTGGATGTTTAGCATCGAACGCGTACAAGTTTTTGCAAAGATGCCTATTTTTGCAAGACAAAAAAAACCGTTTATGGGATTATTGAAGGGGACCAAGGTTTACAGCATTTTTACAGGCACATGCCCTGTTTGTCACACTGGGAAGATGTACCAGAATAGAAATGCCTACAAGACTTCAGAAACACTTAAAATGCACGAACGTTGTCCGCATTGCAACACCAAGTTCAAGATCGAACCTTCCTTTTTTTACGGCGCCATGTATGTGAGTTATCCGGTGGGGCTCATTTTTGCCGGAATCTCGTTCGCCATCACCTTTTTGTGGCTGGATCTGGGCAAGCTCGTTACCCTCGGAGTTATCGCGGTACTCATGGTGCTTCTCCTTCCCGTCATTTTGCGTCTTTCCAGGAATATCTGGATCAACTTCTTTTTTAAGTTCGACAAAAGCAAAGTTTAACCTTACTCAGCAAACCGCTGAATATCGATATCATTGGCAAGCGGTCGCCGGTTCTCGGCGAATTCGTAGAGCAATTTTGAGAGCAAAGGGGCCATCATCAGACCTCGAGTTCCGAGTCCGTTGTAGAAAAACATCCGATCGTGATCCAAAGAACCCAAAAGCGGTCTTCGGTCTTTCACGGTAGGGCGCATGCCTACTACCTGATCCACCACTTCGAACGGTCGGTTCATGATTTTACGCAAGGCGGATTCCAATTGCTCCCGTCCCTGTTGGGTGATGGTGGCTTCTTTTCCGTGGTGATCGAAGGTAGCTCCCACCTTGTAATGGTCGTTTCCCTGCGGAATTACGAAGACAGACCCCTTCAGAATGCCTTTTAGGCGCCATTGCGGGGCTTTTACCCAAATGTACTCGCCTTTCTTGGGAATGAGGCAATCTACCCTGAAAAATGGGTTGCGAACCGCTCCAGCGCCCTCTGCGAAAACAATCTTATGTGCCTTGTATGTTTTATACTGAAAAAAGGTACCCTGATCTCGAAGATGGTCGTGCTCGAATGATTCGGAAATAAGGATCTCATCACGTGCAAGGGCCTCGCGATACGCTTTGCTCATCACGGGAGTATCGATTCGAAAAACTTCTTTGACACTTCCAAAACCGAAGGGAGCCTCGATCGCTGTGTTAGTGTTCTCAATGATTTCCGAAGAAAGATAAGGTGCTAACCGAAGTGAGTCGCTCGCCACCATCCAATTATTCTGCTCCTCTGCGTTGGAAAAAATTCGATACAGCAGCGTTTTTTCGATGCAAGGTGTTTCTAGTGTGTCCGCGATTCCTTTATAAAACGGATACGCCAATGGGAGAAACTGATGTACATTCCATACCGGGGTAAATCGCTTGAGCACTACAGGATTTACGACACCACCGGCAATGTTGGTGGCTGTTTCGCGACCAGGGTCGTACACCACAAAGCGTTTCCCATGCTTCCGTAATTGCTCGCAGAAGGAAATCCCAGCAACGCCCAGACCTACAACGATATAATCGACTTCGTTCACGGGTTAAAGATAGCAGGAATTTGATAACATTGAGTAGTGAGTAGTGAGTGGTAAATGGTAGGTTGTAGTGGGGAACCGAATTTGTTCGCCTAAGTGATGGAGCAAAAAAAACCCTCCGCGGTGTACCGGGAGGGTTTTGCTATTCTAACTAAGAACTCACTAGTAGTTCCAAAGGTCAATTTCGATATTACGAATAACTTCGCGGATGCGATCCGACTCCAACAACTGCATCAAAGCATTGTCGTTGATGTATTCGGCCACACCACGGTCACCTTGTACGTTGTCCTCCTTATACACCACGCCATGGAATCTACGGGAGTTCAACAAGTGATCGTAGGATATAGGCATCGAGGTGTTCTTACGGTTAAAGGCTTTGGCCTCATGGAGCACCTTACGTGCTTGAGGGAACCACACCCAGAACAATTCTACAGAGGCATCGATACCATCGTCTTCAAAGGCTTTGGATCGAGCTTCGTTGGCCACCGGACAGATACCCAACATTCGGTATCTCAATTCTCCCTGACGCTTGTCAAGGTACCAGTAACCACGTACTTTCCATGCTTCTACGTCTCCTGCATCCAGTGTAAACTTACGGATGTACTCAGGATCCACACGTCCTTCAGCATTGAATTGCTCAATACCTAGATCGGTCGTGTCGCTATAGACCAGGGAAGCTTCTATATCCTTCAACGTTCTTTTCTCTGTGAAATAGGAATCGGCATATACATGGTCGATATCCCCTTTCTTGATGGCTCTTACAAGCACATCGTACAACGAACGTCTTTCTGCTCCAATGTTGTTGGTGTCAATAGGATAGTACAGCGGGAAGTTCACGCGCTCATCGAGGTCGATATACTCCCAGGTAGTCTTCGACCACAGTACATCACGCTCATCCACGTAGCCATAGGGTAATGGCTCGTCGTTATCATAAGCGATCTGTGCTTCGGTCTTGATTCCAATTTCCTGTGGAGTTTTGGCATTGAGGATATTAATCTGTGCAGCTGCACTTACCCCCATCATCAGGCCAATTCCACATAAAACAACACTTCTCAAATTCATAAAACGAAGTTTTTACTTTTTAGTTTGTAAGCTCAATACACACAGGAGAGATCTTTTTCAATTTGTATCCTGAGTTATTGGCAATATTTGCGTTAATATCAAAGATCTGAACCGTCTCACCACGCTTGGCTCTACGAAGGGCCGACTTGGCTTGCGTATTCAACTTTGTACCATTTACACGAACTGTTGGCTGTCCAGACACTTTAAAGCTGAAACCAGATACTCTCAGGTTCAGGTCGAAGTCGAAGTCTGGTAAGGCAGCACCTACACTAGCGATCTCAAGTCCTTGACGCTGCATACGTACACAACCACCGTTTCCGTCTTCTCCTCGGATGGTTCCTGTTGGGCGAGGAATATCCTTGATACGGAACTCGGAGGTAGTATTTACCACCTGTCCATCGGGCAAGGTACCTCTGGCCGAAATGGCAACGGTACGACCCTGTCCGGGGCTCATGTTATACTTACTTCCAGAGGCTCTGGTAAGACCAGCACCTGAGGCAGTTACTTTGTTATCCGGAATACCTGGGATCGAGATCGTCATAGGATTCACAACACCACGATATACCACGTTCATCTTGTCTGCAGAGATCACGGCCGAGTTAGGCTTGGTGATTGTAGCAAACTTAGAGTTTACCGGGATCAAAACTTCCTTACCATCCTGCTCGAAGATCAGGTTTCCTTCGATCACGTGATCTCCGGCACCTCCGGCATTGATGTTCAGTTTCACCTTACCACTTTCGATCGTATACTGATCTTCCGTAAGCGGTCTACCATCCAGAGTAAGCTCTACACGGTTAGGCTTGGTGTTCGGATCCTTACGTCCCAATACGATTCCTCCCTCGAATGGCTCACCTGCATAGAAGGCAGATTTGGCCTGCTCCAATAAAGTGTTGTACTGCGTAAACGACAAAGCCGTTTTTTGCTGTCCAGCAAGCATTTTAGAAAGCAATTCACTCTTCGCAACTTTAATGTCGTTTTGCAACGAGGTAAGTTTTGTTTTTGAAGCGATCAATGGGAAACCTTCGTAGTGGTAGTTCAGGTAATCGATCATCTTACCATCTTGTCTTTGCACCGGATCGGTACTAAAGTTGGCTTCGATCGTCTGTTTTACATCATCGATTCCTTCAAACTTGGCAACGGCAGTATCCGACAATACGGCAAGCATATCGGTTCGGTACTTGTTCATTGCATCGAGGAATTCCTGGCCTTCCGGCTTCAATTGGTCTCCTCTGAAGAATCGGTTGTTCAAAAAGTCCGCTTTATCCTGGACTTCAAATCGCTGTGCATCCTCAGCGGGAACGCTTCCCATCATCAGGTCCTTTACATTCGCAAGGTAGCTGTCGAGTTCGGAAGAGATCTCAGTTACGCGATCTGCCTGAGCCTTAACGGCACCATATTGATCGGCTTGCTCAGTAGCTTTCGCGGCAAGGTCTTCCATGGCCGCATTGTTACGAGCTGTAGTTGCAACATTTGATTTTTCTATTTTCTCATTCAATACACCAAAAGCGGTCAATACCTCCTTGGACATATTCAATGCAAGCATCGCGATGAAAACCAGGTACATCAGGTTAATCATCTTCTGCCTTGGGGATAGTTTTCCTTGTGCCATCTTTTCTTTATTTAAAGATTAATAGATCTGTGAAAAACTATCTTAGTTTCTGTTCATTGCGGTCAACATACCTCCATACACACCATTCAGTGAAGAAAGGTTGGTAGCAAGGTGCTCCATCTGAGCTTTCAGTTGCTCGGCGTTCTCAACAACGCGCTCGTTCACTTCAGCTTGACGGCTTGTAGATTCTACTTGTACTTTGTAAAGACTGTTCAAAGATTCCATTTGAGCGGCAGCAAGGGCCATTTCTTCACTATACTTCTTCGTAGAGTTCATAGCTTCGGCAGTAGGGGCCATTCCTTTAGCAGCTCCTTCAAATGAACGGATGCTGTCTCCAAGGCTGCTCATAAGGTCTGAATCGATCTTCGCGTCCTTCAACATTTCGTCCAATTTCTTAGAAAGGATTCCTTCGGCATCCTGAGGCTGCTCTCCTTTTTCTTTTCCTTTACCTCCAGCAAGCTCCGGGTATACCAAAGACCAGTCAAGATCGTCGTCTACCGGCTCGAATGCGGAGATGGCGAAAATGATCGCTTCAGTAATAAGACCAACAGCCAAAAGGAAACCTCCTGTAAGTACTGCAAATCCTAGATCGATCTCCCAGTGTAGAATTTTAAATAGGGCTCCTAAGATTACAATGGAAGCTCCCAGCCCGTAGGCCATGTTAAAAAGTCTTTTAGATGATTTTGATTGTGCCATAATAATAAATTTTAAGTTAAGTTAAGTTGGGTTAAGATTTAGTATTGGGT
>JBCCHR010000075.1:0-10574 GCA_039028655.1 Bacteroidota bacterium | reverse complement strand
GCGACTGCACTCGTTCTTGTGCTCGATCCCTGCGAGGTAGCGCTCGAGCTTCTCGCCTTGGAGCTTCTTGGCGGGTGGTAGTTCGGACGCTCGCTCGATGAGCGCTTGGGTTCCGCGCACCTGTGCTTCCGGATCACCCGCGCGCCACTCGAATCCCGTCAGTGCCGTGTCGGGCGCGAGTCGCTTGCGGCGAAGCGTGTGGTCCCATGCGACCCCTTCGGCGTCGATTCGAGTCCCGCGAACGTCCGCAAGGCTTCGCTTCGCGCCCCGCCCCACCCACTCGAGGCGATCGATCTCCGTGCCCGGGGGAAGGCGAAGTTCGCTCCCCTCCTGTGTGATCCGGGCGTCCTCGGGCAAGCGAAGGTAGACGGCGACCTGCTCGCCCTTGGCCGAATTCGACGGCACCGCGATGCTCGGCACGAGCTCGACCCAGCTCGTGTCTTCGGTCCAAAAGCGTTCACCCGTGGGCCTCTCGAGCGCTCGCACATGGAAGTGATGGATGTGGATAATGATGGGGATCCCGATCTGGTAGTGGCAGGAGAATTTCAACGCAACCTGCTGTTCTTCAATGACGGAAGTGGTGTTTTTGCTGAAGACCCCGCGCGTTTGTTTCCGGAGAAGAACACCATTGATGGCTTTCCCGGTGAAGACTCTGAAGACATCGTGTTTGCCGATTTTGATCAGGACGGAGATCCCGATGTGCTTTTTGTGAGCGAGGACAGCAATTTCCATGAGCTGCTTGTGAATGACGGGAACGGTTTGTTTACGTTCATCACATACGAATTTCCGGTATCCGCCGGAAATGCAGTGGCCGTACTCGACCTGAATAACGACGACTATCCCGATGTGATCGTTGGGAATAACGGGCAAAACCAGGTGTTTATCAACGACCAGGACCTTACTTTTACCGAAGACGCCAGCCGTTGGCCAGTGAACACCGAAGGCACGCAGGACCTCAAACTGATCGACCTAGACAACGACGGTGATATGGACATTGTGGAAGGAATCGACCTGGGTTCGAACAATATTTTGATCAATACCAATGGTGTTTTTGCTGAAGACAATGCGCGTTTGCCCAATACCGGGCTTACCTTGGAGACCCGTAAGATCACCTTGGGCGACGTGGATGACGATGGCGATGACGATATCTTTGTGTCGACCGTCAATTTTACCGGCGCAGGCGACCTTCAGAATCGTTTGTATATCAATGATGGCAACGGATTTTACACTGATGCCACCACCACCCAACTGCCCGGTTACCAGCAACAAACCCTGGATGCTGTATTTGTAGACTACGACCAGGACGACGATCTTGATCTAATCTCGGTCGACTTTCAGAACCCCGGAACCAACTACCACGCCTTTGAGAATGATGGCAATGGCAGCTTTACCGAAGACACTACCGTTTTTGAGTCGTTTACCCTTCAAAGAGGGATCAGCATTTTGGCAGCCGACCTCAATCTCGATACGTTCGTGGATCTGTATTTTGGAAATTTCCAGGAAACCGACGATCTGTTATTGTTTGACCCGGGTGCTTTATCCACGGAGCTATTCGACAACAGCATCGACATTTTTTCCTACCCTAACCCGACCGATGGTGTGGTGATCATCTCCTCGGTAAACACCATGGATGAGAGTGAACTAAGTCTTGAATTAAGAGACGTTAAAGGACAGCTGGTCAAGGAAATAGAATATATCGGAAACAAAGTGCAGCCACTTAATCTTACCCTTGATCTCACCTCTTTTCCGAGTGGCACCTATTTCTACACGCTTTACGATGGAAAGGCCATCGTAACCGATGGCAAGATCATTAGGAAGTAATCCACATAAAGCTATTTCATAATTTCCTTCAGATGTGTTTTCGAACCGGTCATTTGCCAATGCCCTAATGAGATTGGGATGTTGCCAATACTGTTCAGCGTATCAAAGAAATCCTTGAGTTGAAAAACGTCTCCCTTTAATTCCTGTTGGCGGGCATACTCGGCCATCGCATTCTCCAGGAGGTATTTCCCGGTGATATAGCTGTTACCGTACCCAGGTTGTCGCAAATACAGGTGTTGTTCGAAGATGAGCAATTCCTTTTCGGTTTTCATCCATCCACGTGGTGTGTATTCAGAATGGATACCACCGGCCTCTTCCATGGTCATTTCGTTGGCATGTGCGTAGAGCGAACCCAGTCCGCGGGCGGCCCGCTGGGCAATCATGATATAAACGATCTCCTGGGAACGCGGACTATCTTCGTACAACCCGGCCTGCATGAACATCTCTTCCACTGCCGTAGCAGTGCCTTCGTTACGAGAATCGAAGATGTTGTACAACAAAGCATCACGACGAATCTCACTGGCGTGAGGCTCGTTTTCCATGCGCGCCAGCTCAAACCAGTGATAAAAATGAGAATACAGCGGTCGCGGATCGTAATGCTGCCCTATCCGAAAGAAGTTGCGTTCTACCTCCGGAATAAAGTTACCGAGATGTGCGCGCAAGGCCGGTTCGAAATAGGGTTTCACGGTCACGATGTCTTGTTGATCCAAGAAATCCAGGAAGTTGCGGGCGGCTTTCTCGGCCATTTCATCGTATGCTGCCGGCGAGCTAGCCTCTATTAGTTCCGGAAGGTTACGGTTTTTATGCTCCTCCAGTTTCAAGGCGGCCCAGGAACGCGCAAGCTCACGCTCAAGTATAATGACCTCGTCCTCCCAGGTGAGTGGCACCAAATGAACATTTTGCAGATACCAGGTGTAGTTTTCCTTCCCAATACCTGAAGGGCCGGACTTGGTTTCTGCCTCCGCTTCCAACCACGCTGCAAGCCCCTTGGTAGAAGCAATGGCATCGTCGATCGCCAGCTGCAAATCTGAAGATCCGTCCACACCATCGTATCCTTTTACTTCCTCAAGCACCATGGCCTGTCGCCTGATATCCCGTATTCCGGTGATCCACAGGTCCCGGGCATTTCCGGTTAGGTTTTGTTTGGCCTGCTGGTTGATGGCTGGAATCACTTTTAGATCGGTGATGAGCCGGTCTTTTTCTGAAACTGATAACGGAAACTCGTAGGACCAAAGTTCGGTTACGGCATGATGGGTGGGGCCCTCATGGGCAGGAACATCACTTTTGTAGGTCCAAACCGACTTGTAGAAGGCGGGATCACGGGTCCAGGGCTGCAATACGCGATGGTTGAAGTCGTATCCGTTCATCTCGGCCCAAACGATCATCCAGTCCACTTGTTGGTCGATCGGCCAACCGGTGGTGTCAATAGCCTGTAATCTGGCACGCAGGGCTTCAAATTCGGGATGTCGCTTCTCGAAGGTTGCTGCCGTATAGTCGGGTGCTCCGTCTTTTGTAGGAGGGGTTTCGAACGCACGCCATTCTTGAAAAAGTAGCACAAGGTCTTCGTTTTCTTCGGCTGGAGATTGACAATTGAGTCCGAGAGTCGCGGCGTAAAGCAGTGTGAGGGCCAGAAAATATTTCATGGAATACGATAATGGTTTCCATAAAGTTAGGAGTTTTGACGCAATTATTGGAGCAGGTGCCGATGTGATTCAGCATAAAAACTACTCCGCCTTCTTCGCGAAAATCTTCTCAAACGCACCGTAAACGGCGAGGTGCAAGGCATCGCCATGATCCTGGGCTTCGAGGTATTGGTAGTATACGGGGGCATCATCCCCGAGCTCTTTGTGTAATTTGTCGAACAAAGCCTTGGCAGTACGCTCCATGATGGGTCCCTCCTTGCCTACGGCCACATACACTGAGGTTTTGGCTGCATCCGGATGAGGTGTATTTGCGAGCAACGACTCGTCATCCCACCACAAACTGGGGCTCACGATCACATAGTTATTAAAGAGTTCCGGCTTCTTAAAAAGGATCTCGGTTGCCAGTAGTCCCCCGAGGGATTGTCCGATCAAGGTAGTACTCGCTTGTGTTCGATAATTGGCGTTAACCAACGGCTGTAATTCCTGTTCGATAAATCGGATGAACGCCTCGGAATTCCCTGTGGTGGGGAATTTAGCCTTGTCTTCCTCGTTGCTTGTGGGAAAGGTGAAATCCCGTTTGCGATCGACGTTGGCAATGCCCACAACGATAGATTCGGGCACCATTTGTATCCAGGAGAATGAACCAAATTGCACCAATCCTGCAATATGCACAAAATCTTCGTCTATCGAGCCATCCAGCAGGTAGATCACTGGATAGGTCTTTTCGTTTTCTTCGGAATAACGGTGTGGCAGATAGATATTGAGACGGCGTTCCTCGTTGAGCACCTCAGAATCAAAGGACACTGTTTCGCCTATCGTTAACGGCGATCGCTCTATGTCTGGCACTTTAGTTTGGGCCGAAGTGATGGTGGTGCTAAACAGCAGTAAACTAAGCGAAAGAAGAAGTTGATTCATATTCCTAATTGATTAATGAATATTGATGGTTGATGGTTGATGGTTGACAGTGGTAGGTAAAAATACGAAACATGAGCGTTAGATTTTCTCCAACTGGTGTAACAAATCAACGATAGCCTTCATTCCCTGACCACTAAACGAACCGAACTTCATATTGGGACTAAACGGCATGGATTTCACCATTCCACAATCTTCCAGACAAAACCATGCCTTACCGATAACCGTATTCTGATCGTCGTAGAATCGGAACAGGTATTGATAATCGGCCGCAGGGTTCCATGTGGTTTCTCGCCAGTCAAAGTTATCCGGATCATTGAACAGATTGACAACACGGGCGGTGAGAGAATCGGGCACAGCAATGGATGTCAACCGACTCATCAAAAATTGATTCTTAAATAGTTTTACTTTGGCGGTGGTTTCCCTTGGAAACTGAAACTCCCTGGAACCAAAATGACTTCGATAGGTGTTTTGCAAATCCTCTGCAGAGGATTTGAACAAGAATTCTTCCCGTACCTCCTCTTCAAGGTGCCAACTAACGGATCGATCCATAGCATCGAAGATCAGGACAGCAGCTATTAGCCCCATCAGAATTAGTCTCCAGGCTCTTTTTTTGGTAACTTTCATTCAACGAGTTCCTCGTGGTTGCATCTCATATCCAAAATAAGGAATTAAAAACAAATGCCCCTCGCGCAATTACGAAGGGCATTTCGTTCAGAAATAATAAACAAACAACTACTGAACAGTAAGGTCGAAGGAAGCGGCGATATCCGTCTCTCCTCCAGCACTGGCTAATCCATTGTTAGGCTTGGTAGGCTCATGACGCAATGTGAACGTCATTGTCCCTGCACTAGGAACGTTAGAAGATAGCTTGAACTCGGTTCCTAAAGGATCTCCGTTATTGTCGAAGTTGCTATACTCTGTAGCTACGTTCAATCCACCTGAACGAGTGTAGAAGAATTGGTGCTCGTCGCTCTCTTCTTCTACTTCCAGTGTAATATCTTCTGGTGGGTTCTCTGTCTCATTCAACAGTTCAATTACCCCGTTGTAGGTAACACCGGCGGTAAGCGGTCCAGATACAGTTACTACTGGGGCGTTAGGGCCGTCACCATCAAGATCGCGCGTGCGCAACGTAATGGCTGTTCCTCCACCTTCCGGTGTAAGTGTGATCGTCATCGTCGTGATCACCTCCTCTTCGTTCACCGGTTCCGGTGTTCCGTTGTCATCGTCATTCGAACAGGCTGCAAACAAAAGCGTTGCAAACACTGCTGTTACTACTAATTTTAGGTTTTTCATGTGTACTTGATTTAAAAAAATTTAATAATTGATTTTTAGGTTTAAGAAATAATTTCTGCCCAGTTCGTCTGCATAGTAGCGCAGGCGATTCAGGTAGTTCCGATAGGACTCATCCAACAAATTGCTGATTCCAAATCCTACCGTAAGTTTTGATCTTGTATTAAGGTTAAAATCCACACTCGAATCGAAATTCAACAGGTGGTACGCGTCTGGTGGTGAACTCACGTCCACGATCTCAAAGGTTTCTGTTTGCGGCACAAACAGCTCAAAGTTGTTGTCCGGGAACTCGTTTTGACGAAAGACATAGACACTTTCCAGTGCTACTCGGAGGTTTTTCAAGTCCGGGTTTCGATAAACGATCTCGTTGCTTGTATTTACCGGCGGCATGTTGATGAGCGGCAGGTCCAAGGTGCGGTCGTACCCCTTTACCAATGAGAACTGATGGTTGAATTGCCAGTTGCTGGCAAAATCATAGGTGGCGTCGATATCGAACCCTAACAACAGCGCATTGGTCTGGCGGTACTCCCAAACCTGGAAGTTCCCACGTATGGTTTGCTGTATCTCTGTGGGTTCTATGATCATGAAATTATCGATGAAATGGAGATACGGACTTACGGTAAAGGCAAATACCTCATCGTCTTTTTGCAGGGTCAGGGCTATTTTATTGCTTACTTCGGAATCAAACCTCAGGTCTCCTAGTTCGATGCGGGAAGCCGAATGATGTAATCCCTCGCTGAATAATTCCGATGGATTAGGCGCTCTTGACGCCAGGGAATAGTTGGCAAACAAGGTATAATCGTTTCCTATGTCGTAGGTAGCACCGAGGGTGGCCGAGGCATTGAAGAAGTCCAGTTCCGGATTCACGAGTACCTGCGTCCCCAGATCCTCCACCACGAGATCAGCAAATAAGACGTCATAACCGCGCGATTCCCAAAAGGAAGTGCGGTAGAATTTGAATACGTCCATGAAGGTATAATCAAAGCGCGCCCCTGCCTCAATGAGCCAGCGGTCGTTTACTTCATAGTTGGCAATGGCGTACACACCCAGGTTGTAGCGATCGTAATCCGGGATCAATCGGCGAACACCCGTGTTAGGGTCGGCAAAATTGGTTTGGTAACGCCCCATCACTCCTGTTTTAAGTTTTATCTCATCCTTAATGCGGGTATCCAGATCGAGCATGACCGTATGAGTGTCCAATTCCAGGTCGAGCGAGGCTTTGTCACGATCGTCGCCACGACGAATATCGAACTCAAGGCGGTTGTTACGTTGGAAGTCGTACTGCAAACTCACTTTACCCAATCCATCCACACGCTTAAACGCTTTGATTCGTCCTAAGTGGTGGGTAACGTCCTGTTTAGGAGCGTTAATGTCGTATGTAAAGTCATTTATGATGAGCGGTACCCCACTGTTGATGGCCCGTATCTGATCCAACCCACCGCCGAGATGCGAAGCTCTCAGGATCCCGATCTCGGTCTTGTATAGCGAATAGTAGGCTTCCACTCCATAGTCGAAGCGATTGAAACCAAGATGGAGGGATACGTTGCGCTCAAAGGTCCCGGTATTGCTCAAGACGTAATCCGGTGCCTCAAAATCGCCAAAACGCTTCAAGGTACCCTGTACACTCCCGTGCCAACCACTTTGGTAACTCTTGGTGAGTTGGGTGGTGATGGCTCCACCTTGACCGTTGGAGGATCCGGTGATCAGGGTTTTGCCGTACAAGCTATCTTTCACCGGTACGCGAGGCGATTCGGCAATGATCACACCGCCCACTGCATCCCCACTGTATTGCAAGGCTCCAGCTCCTTTGATGAGGGTGAGGTTTCCTACGGAATTGATATCGATATTAGGCGCATGTTCTGCTCCCCACTCCTGGTCTTCCATACGCACACCATTGTTCACGATCACAACGCGGCTACTGTGTAGGCCGTTCACAAGGGGTTTCACCACGGTGTTTCCGGTATTGAGTGAAGACACCCCACTCAACGATTTCAAGGCATCGCCCAAAGAGGCACTGGTGTAGCGTTCCAACTCTTCCCGTGAGATCTTATTCTCGACCAGGGTCTTGGAGCTTTCAGTGGTTGTTTTTCCTTCCACGGTCACCTGATTGAGTTCTTCCAAATGGTGCTCTAATTTGAAGTCTTTGGTCGTATTGCCATTGATCTTCACCGTGAATCCTTTGGTCAAACACTCGGGGTGAGATACTTGAAATGAATAGGTATCGTTGCATAGCCCGGATATGGTAAAACTACCATCCAAGTCGGTTTGTACGGCTTGTTGGGTTCCGGCCACGATAATGGTAGCGCCGCTAAGCGATGAACCGTCGTGTTGGTCGGTTACCGAGCCGGTAAGGGTATAATCACAATTTTGTGAAAATGTGTAAAAACTGCTAAAAAGCAGCACGCCAAATGCATACTTGTGCATGAAAAATCTTAATTAACTTCTGGTCTAAATTGAACTAATTGGGATGGTTAGTGTACATTAAGAAGTTGCAGGGGGTGCACGCAGGCGCGTATTTGTTTGTTGAAATGAATAATCCTGAATGGAAGTAACGTTTACTTCCAACAGCACAGGATGGGCAACGATCGACAATTCATGTGCTGTAGTTAGATCGTAGTTGAAGGTGGTAAGCAGAAGGTCGCAAAGTTCGCAATCCGCTTCAATTTGGTGCAGATGGGAATCTGTTTCGTCGCAAACGGTAACTTGATGACTGTCGCAGGCATGGGTGAACTCTACCACAGTGGGTAGCATGAGCAAGGCGAAGAGCCAAATTGCCATGATTCGAGTTCCGATCTGATTGCGAAGCATCATTTCTTTTTCAAGCTAAAGTGCAAAAATAGGGAAATGTTTGAGAAATGTAGTAAGGTTCCCACTTTTCCTTATTGTTTTTTCTGAAATGAATGCCCGTAAATTCGCACCCTAGTTCTTACGACCATATACGAACCTGGAGTTCCAGCTTTCCCAATTTGGGTAGACAATCACTAAAATAGCACCCACGGTCGCCTCGGCATATTCGACCAACAGCCGATCGTTGGCGTCCATGGACAATCGCATTCGTTGAGTCGTCCAGTAGCCCAAGGCAAAGGGAATCCCCCAGAATTTTACGTTTTTATTACGAACATAGAGATAGCCGTCGTCTTTTAGCCTGGCTTTGAGCTGGTAGGTTTCGAATAGCTCATCGTTCTTGTAAAATTTCACGATGAGCTCTTTTTCGTCCTTTAGTTCCAACTCGAAATGAGAACCATCCAACTCCCGCATCACCAGGGTATCCCTTGTTTTATGCTTTCGATTGACCCGGGAATACAGGTTGTCGTATCGAAAACTCGGACTCACCGACTCCGTCTCGATGGGATTGATCAGGTATGTACCGTTTAGTTGGGTGGCCAGATCGCCGGTATTGGACTTGGGAGATGCTGGGTCCTTAGGAAAAGAGGCGCAGCTGCACAAGGAGGTGAGCACCAGGATGGACAGGAATGTTCGGAAAAGGGAGGTGATGGTCAAATGATGACGATTGGTATGATGTAAACGTGGGATTGGGGTGGTTATTGGGTTACGAGTGTTAACTTCTCAGGCCTTCAGCTTAAGCCAATGAATTGAAATTTCCTTCACTCATTTTACTTTCAAATAGCTAATTCGTATTTTCATTTTAGTACTTTTAAGTTTATTTCTTTAGAGATTTCTCGAGAGTTTAAGAGATTCCCTTAGGATGGCGTCTTGAAGTTTATTCGTCTCTTTTTGTATTATCTTACTGTGTTCACCCCACCAACTACCGAAACGACTTTTTAAACTAATAATTCTCGATTCTAAGCCACTTTCTGCCTCTTTACGAATCTGCCCAAATGCATCACCTCCTTTCAAGAAAGTGTCTAAGGCTCCAAAGCCTTTTCTTATGGCGTCTTGCTTTAGTCTTTCAACTCCTGGTGAAAGTTCCTGTGGATAAGGTAATTCTCTAATTGCCAATTCTGTCACATCAAAAAGATTTTTTAATTCAGTAAATAAGTTTATCAATTCAGCATCACGCTTATATTCATCTAGCAGCCTTTTCAGAGTTTTCACTGTGTTCTCCTTGATATTTTCAAACTGATCTTTGTCTGAGATAGCTTCAACAATATCATTTTGCAAAACAAGAATTATATCTCTAATTCTGATGGCTATTTGATACAAATGCTTGATAGCTTGACCCTTATCAGATTGAAGCAGTTCATTTTCCTTGGATTTCTGACATTCTATAAGAAGTTTATATTCTTGATCAATAGCTTTAAGGATTAATCTTACGGATTCCTCAATTGCCGCTTCAATATTTGAATTGATTCGTTCTTCTTCATAAAACGCCGGCATTAATCCGGCTAAATCGGAAGGAATATTTAGTAAACTATTCTTGGGCATTAACAAAAAAGTTCTTTTTCGACCAAGGAGCCCTGTGAACAATCCAAACTCAAAAAGTACATTATCTCTCATCGCTTCAAAGCTCTCAGATCTCTTTTCTAATTTGTCATCGGGAGTTGCTACAAGAATAGCAAATTGATTGCTTTTCAGCTGTTTCTCCAGAACTTCCATAGGATATAACCCGGGCAAAAACAGTCCATGCTTCCACATGGTTACCTCACATTTATCCATGATCTGAGCAAATACTTCTTCGGCAACATTCAAACCTTCAACTGAAGATCCGATAAAAACTTTTGGCTTTTCCATGATAGAAATTAATTTGACATAACGGTATTGTATAACGCCCGTGGCGGTCCTGGCGGCTGAATCGGTAAAACAAATCCCGCTTGCGGGATGTTGGCAGCGGCCTAAGGCCAGCGTGCGAATCAGCGTGAGATGGTGCGCTTTTGCGTTATTTTCGCCGCTTGTGCCTGCTGGTCTGCCTGCGTCTCACTGGTCCGCAACCCACTCAGTAAATAG
>JBCCHR010000074.1:0-10687 GCA_039028655.1 Bacteroidota bacterium | reverse complement strand
CTGTTTTCCGTGTTCCGATAACGATCTTAAATTCTTATCCAAAGGACTCTGTATTTCCAACAAATCCTTGCGAGCGACATGCGTGTAGATCATGGTAGTTTCCGGCCTGGCATGTCCCAATAATTCCTGTATTTGGCGTATTCCAATCCCGTTTTCAAGCAAATGAGTAGCATAACTGTGTCGCAAGGTATGCGGAGTAATTTTTTTCGCGATCCGTGCTCTCTTCCTGGAACGATCCAGGAACTTTCGGATACTGCTTGCACTGTATGGACCACCTTTAGGTCCTTCCACAAAATAGTGCTGAGGCCGATAACTCAACACGTAATTTTTAAGTAACGGAATAAACCCCTCGGCCAGAATAATATAACGGTCCTTACGCCCTTTTCCATCCCGAACAAAAAGTTGTCTCCGATCAATCTCGATGTCCCGAAGCCGTAGGTTAAGCAACTCGCCAACTCGCAAACCAGACGAATAGAGCAACCCCAATACCGCCCGATGCTTCATGTTGGTAGTACTTCTCAAGAGATCTACAATTTCCTGTTGGGACAATACCACTGGTAGTTTTCTGCTCTTATCAGGTTGCGGCAAAGTCGATGGGTCAATGCTACAATTGGGATAAAAAAAGGAAAAATGCCGGATCGCACTTATCAATTGTCGGTGCGAACTTATCGAGTAGGCCCTCTCCGCAACGATCCTCTCCACATAAGTTCTCACGGCTTCATTACCGATCACCGCTAGTGGTGTGCCTTCAGTAAAAAAAAGAAAATCTCTAACAAAGGTCCCATACGTCCTAATGGTACGCTCACTCAATCGAAGCCCAACGAGGTAACTCTTAAATTTATGGAGTGCTTCTTTTCTTTCTGCGGAAAGCACTTCGAACGTATTCCTTTTTTTTCCAGTCGCTTGATCGTTAACAGGATATCCCATTTCCTTTAGATGAGCGATCAGTTGAGTTGTGACGGCCTCAGAATTTTCTAACACATAATAAGCGTTATATGTCTTTGAATAGGTTGTTCCGGGAAATTCTTTTACACATTTGAGAAGTGTGCGATCATATGAAAATGAAATTAGAATACACGATTGCCCCCGGTGCCGGATCTGTCTTAATAAAACCATGATGGGTTGTTAATGGGGGGAGTAGTAACTTCAAATCTACAAAAAATACGATTATCCGTAGATCACTTAGTAAGTCAGAATGTTTATGCGGTTGTACTGTTTGCCTTAAAGACTCGGGAGATGCTTAGTTGTCCAATTTAAGGAAAGCTAAGTAGCCAAAATCTGGCAACGGGCCATTTGCTGAAGTTAATAGTAGTTATTCAAATATTATTTATCAACCCGGCAATTCCAATTCCGGCAAAAACAAACCCACCAATAACAAAGATCAACGGAAAGTAAGTTTTCCAGAAGTCGGTGTTAATCATTATTTCATAGTGATCGTCTTTCTTCAAATATATTATTTCAATCGTCTGATTAATACGATTTGGATTGGCACTGGAGTCTAACTTTTGCGTTGTTACAACTCCATTGTTATCAGTAAATCGTACAACCGGAAAGTGATAAACATGCGCATCCCCGTCCATGTCTTTACTCTTATCTATGACAAAGTCGACGATCTTTGCTTTTGTTTTGATTCCATTTTTTTCAATTCTGAGATTCAAATTGAGAATGTAAAATCCTGCGTAAATAAATCCGCCCCCACCAATTAAAAAGATAATAGATCCATATAAGCTTTCCATTCCATTTCTTGTTGCATAAAGTTACTTACATCTGAATTGTAGCTGGCACCATTCTATTTTGAACTTATTCTTCAGACCCTTTCCCCGTCGCATACTTCTTCTCCACAAAATAGTACAAATCATCCAGATTCTTATCCGTCAGCTCCGGAAAAGAAAACATCAGCGACCAGCCCTGGTTTCTTAGATCCACGGCGATGCTGTCGCCATTCTTATACATTTCGATGGAGTTTCTGGTGTAGGCATATAACCAGTCCTTTTCTCGCCTTTCGGTAACGCCACCCAGCGCAGGGGCAGTGGCTATTTTGTCCATGCCAATATAGTGACAGGCTACACAGTTTTTTACGAAAAGCGCCTTTCCCCGTTCATAGGATTTGTCTTGTTGGTAGTCCACCAATACGGGTTCGTGATACGCCTGACGCCGATCTGCGTCCGATTCACAATTCAAACCAACAAATCCAATGAGTAAAAGCAATACCTGTTTGTGCATGTTTTGGGTTAGAGTGTTGTTCATGATGCTTTTGATGCGTTATAACCATCGCTCACGATAGGCTTTTTTTCGGGTGGAATTTTTACGTAAGTAGCTCAGATCTCGTTCAATCATTTCTTTTTCCCTATTGTTGGCTCGACTCATGTTCTGTGTGCGGGTGCAAAGGTTCGTCGAAAACTCCATGCCCTTTCCATGAGCGTAGATCAGCCATTTTTCTCCCTCCTTTGGGAATATTCCACACATCCCGGACTGGCCGCTGGAGGACAAAACAATGGTCATACGCCTAACTTTTCCTTTGAAGATCGTATTAATTCCCACCTCAATCGTTTGCGTAAATTCTCCAAAGTCAACATGCAGTATTTTCCCGGAGGCGATGAGGTCGTATTCCTTGAATTGTTTTCTATCCAACTGCCCCAAGGTTTCACAGGTGCAGCAAAACCCCGAATAAAAGGTCAACAATAGTAATGTGGTACAAATTCTTTTCACGGCGGTCCTTATTAATTTCCAAGCTTAATCAATCCCATATTTTTCGTTCAAGTCAAGACGCGAATGTCCTAAAATTCGTTTCGATACTACATCTACTACAATAACAAGAAAAACGTTGATCGAATCTGTAGGTAATAAGACATGGTCGTAATTTTCCTGAGCGTTTCGATACACTTTTTCCACGAGCTTCCTGTTGTAGATCAATTCGTCTACAATGTTGTTGTCGACCAAAATTTTCACATAGTGCCAAATATCGATCACATCATCAATTTCTCGGTTGGTGATGTCGATCATTTGATCGCCAAAGGTCTTTTGGAATTCATCGTCACTCAATCTCTTTATCATTATCCGGCGTTTTATTCGATTACCTAGTTTCTTCCAAATTACAAATTTATTCCTCAGCCCTATCGCTGCCATCCTCGTAGTTCTTATCGAAGGCAATTCCATCGTTACCCTGATCAATAACCTTCCAGGTGAGCGTTCTTTGTTTTGGACGATCAATGAGCTTAAGAACTTGTTTTTTACTGCTGAATACATAGCGTCCGTAGGATTGCACCGCATTCGTCCCACATCTACCATAGGACGGGATGTATATGCGATATTCCCCGTAACTGTTGAACGTTATTACTTTGGTCTTTTCTTCCTCCTTACAAGGAACGTAGGTTGCTAATCCATTGGAATTTTTATTATCCGACAATTGCCAGCAACCGATCAATTGGTCTTCTGAAACGATAGATTCTTGTGCCGATGAAACTGAAATTCCGAAAACAAAAACAAGGGATAATAAAATGGATCTGGACATGCCGTTAAGACATCAATAACTATTCCGAACCACTCAACTTTTCAATTCGGCTTTAGTGCTTATACAATCGAATTCGGCAGAAATACGATCGGAGATCATCTGGCAATGGCGTTGATCCACCATTCGGCCTACATTGGATACGATAACAATTACCTCGGGAAATTCGGAAGTTGTAATTCCCATTTCAGCCATTTCTTCTTCAACCTCCCACAAATACGTTTCAGTCTTATGAACATCAACCGTAAACAAGCCTGGTTCATTCCTTCCAAACGTAATTTCCCAATGCCTGCCTTTTCTCGATTCCATGACCGAGGTGCAAATTGATTTCAAAGCATTCGAGATTTTCGAAGAATCGAAAGCAGTTAACTCACTTTTAAGATAGATACTGGAAGTTGCTATTTTACCCATTGTTTTCCCGGATCAAACCCATGCATTCCAGAGCAGCAGAATCAAGGCGCCAAATGCCGCAATATAAAAAAAGGCCGGCAGCACGATAAACCAGATAGTCGCCCTTGTCTTGTCGGCACCTGTGGTTGCCATAACTCCGGAAAAACTGATGTAAAGACTGTAGAAGATCATGAACAAAAGGATGACGGCAGAGGCACCGTCGAAGGCGCTGAATTCGGCATACGGATCATAGGGTAGAGGCAAGATCAACGTAGCGCACAATGAAACAACCACATTGGCCAGGTAGACATAGAAGTTAGCAAACAAATAAATCCGTCTTGAGTATTTCAAGTCTCCTTTTCCTTTCGACCATTTCACCCGAACATTATAAAACCAACCTCCGATCAAATAAGCAATGTAACCACCAATCGCACCACCAACTATCGATACCAGCCAATATCCGGGCCAGGAATTAAGGAATTCAAAGTCGTCCAGGGTGCCTCGAACATCAAATTTCACCAATTGTCTGTCCACACGGTCTATCCCATAGCCAAGACAAAAAATGATCATCGCAGTAATAAACAGCCCCATATCATTTGTTTCCCGGTCTTTGATAAAAAAAGATTTTGGGTTGCTGAAGAGCTGAGCCCAGGCATCGAGTTGTTCCGACATGCTTTGGTTGATTTAGAAGAAAACAGTTAGACAATGGCAAAATACACATTTATTCCACACCTACGTGCTCCGAAGCTTTAGCGAAGGAGCATCAATTTTCAATATTCAGTTACGCACTGTCGACTGCCACTGCCTACTGAACACTAAATCCACCACCCTCTTTGACACTCCCTTGCCAATTTGTATCTTTGCCCTCGCTCTCCGTAGCTTCAGCATAGGAGAGCCATCGTCCTCCGAGGCTTTAGCAGGGCAGCGGAGAAGAAATAGATTAATACCGAAGCAAGAACATGTTCGATAATTTAAGCGATAAGCTCGATAAAGCGCTCCACGTCCTCAAAGGACACGGGAGCATCACCGAAGTAAACGTAGCCGAAACCCTCAAGGAAGTGCGTCGCGCACTACTGGATGCCGACGTTAACTTCAAAATAGCCAAGGAATTCACCAACCGCGTGAAGGAAAAAGCCCTTGGACAAAACGTACTCACCAGCCTGCAACCCAGCCAGCTCATGGTCAAGATCGTCAAGGACGAACTTACCGAGCTCATGGGTGGAGAAACGCAGGGGATCAACCTCGGGGGGTCGCCCAGCATCATCCTCATGTCGGGACTGCAGGGTAGTGGTAAGACCACCTTCTCCGGGAAGCTGGCCAATTACCTTAAATCAAAAAAGACCAAGAAACCACTTCTCGTAGCCTGTGATGTGTACCGTCCTGCGGCCATCGACCAGTTGCAAGTGGTGGGGGAACAGATAGGCGTTGAGGTGTATACCGAAGAGGGTAACATGAACCCGGTGGAGATCGCTACCAACGCCGTGAAGCACGCCAAGCAAAACGGTCACAATGTGGTGATCGTCGATACCGCCGGTCGACTGGCCGTCGACGAGGAAATGATGACCGAGATCGCCAATGTGCATGCGGCCATCAATCCGCAGGAAACCTTGTTCGTGGTCGATTCCATGACGGGACAGGATGCTGTGAACACCGCCAAAGCCTTCAACGACCGACTCAATTTCGAGGGTGTCGTACTTACCAAGCTCGACGGTGATACACGCGGTGGTGCCGCCATTTCCATCAAGAGTGTGGTCGACAAGCCTATCAAGTTCATCGGTACCGGAGAAAAAATGGACGCCATCGATGTGTTCCACCCTTCCCGTATGGCCGATCGTATCCTCGGGATGGGAGACGTAGTGTCCCTGGTAGAACGTGCCCAGGAGCAGTTCGACGAGGAAGAAGCCCGCAAACTTCAGAAAAAGATCGCCAAGAATCAGTTCGGGTTCGACGATTTTCTGAAACAAATTCAGCAGGTAAAGAAAATGGGTAGCATGAAAGACCTGGTCGGGATGATCCCCGGTGCAGGCAAAATGATGAAAGGTATGGACATCGACGATGATGCCTTTAAACATATCGAAGCCATCATCCATTCCATGACTCCCGCCGAACGTTCCAAACCCGCTATGATCAACGCCAGCCGTAAGAAACGTGTGGCCAAAGGAAGTGGAACCAGCGTTCAGCAAGTAAACCAATTGCTGAAACAGTTCAACCAAATGAGCAAGATGATGAAGATGATGCAGGGCGGAGGCGGCCGCAAAATGATGCAGATGATGGGGAAAATGCGCTAGCGAAATTTTCAATTTTCAAGATGCAATCTGCAATTTTCAAGTGATGTAGTGGGCTATTAACCAATAACTAATAACCAACAACGGTAAAAATGACAATTCTCGACGGTAAAAAGATCTCAAACGACATCAAGGAAGAAATAAAAGCGGAGGTTCAGAAAATGAAGGACCGAGGCGAAAAAGTACCACATCTGGCTGCCGTGCTGGTAGGCGACGATGGTGCCAGCCTTACCTACGTGGGCAGCAAGGTACGCGCCTGCGAGCGCATTGGGTTCGAGTCTACCCTCGTGAGGATGTCCAACACCACTACCGAGATCGAGCTGCTCAACAAGATTCACGAGCTCAACAACGATGATAACATCGACGGCTTTATCGTGCAGTTGCCACTGCCGCCACAGATCGACGAGCAACGCGTTTTATTGGCCGTAGATCCCTCCAAGGATGTGGATGGTTTCCATCCCACCAACTTTGGAAAAATGTCGCTGGATATGAGTTCCTTCATTCCGGCAACTCCTTTTGGGATTTTAGAACTACTGGAGCGCTACAAGGTGGACACCGTGGGAAAACATACCGTGGTCATTGGTAGAAGTCATATCGTGGGTCGCCCCATGAGTATTTTGATGAGTCGCAAAGGATGGCCGGGCAACAGTACGGTGACCCTCACCCACAGCCGTACCAAGGATCTGGCTGATATCACCCGCCAAGCCGATATCGTTATTTCTGCCCTCGGAATTCCCGAGTTTTTAAAGGCCGATATGGTAAAGGACGATGTGGTGGTGATCGATGTAGGGATCACTCGTGTGCCCGACGAAGACCATCCTAAGGGCTATGTGATCAAAGGCGATGTGGATTTTGAGAATGTGAGCAAAAAGGCATCCTTCATCACGCCGGTACCGGGTGGTGTAGGTCCCATGACCATTGCCATGCTACTCAAAAACACCTTGCTGGCAAGAGAACAACGCCGAAATAGCTAGTCGGTGGTTTCTGTAAGGCCGCGCCAGGCTTTGTAGCGGTCGAAATCCTGTTTCAATAATTTAAGCCCCAGGGCGAAAACGCCAGCGTCATCCACAAATCCAAATCCGGGAATGATATCGGGAATGATGTCGAAGGGATTGAGCACGTAGAGCAACACCACGGCAATGCCGCCAATGCTGTGCCACGGCACTTCTCGATAAGTTCCGCGACGATAGTCCTTCAGCATTTCAAACATCAGTTTAGCCTCGTCCAAGTATTTTCTGAGCGAACTTTTCTTTTCAAATTTTCCCCGGATCTTCTCCTCGTTCTCGAATAGGATCTCCACATCCTCCTCATCGATATAGGTCACCTCCTCCTCGAAGGACTCCTCATCGATCTTCTTCAGGTTAGAGTATTTATTCTTTTTCTTTGCCATCGGGCTTTGCTTCGGTATTCTTTTTTATTTCTTCGGAAACAACTTCGGGCGTGCTGTATTCCTTGCGGTAGATACTCACCAAAACGAGGAACAAACTAATGAGCAGCGGGCCAAAGATGAGCCCGATAAAACCGAAGAGCGGCACGCCTACGATCACCCCGATCAGGGTGATGAGCGGGTGCACATTGTCCAGTTTCTTCATGACGAACAGCCGAACGATATTGTCTGAAGATCCCACTACTACCAGGCCGTAGATCAGGATTCCCCAGGCCTGCCCGGTGTTGCCACTGGACAGTTCAAGGATGAACACAGGCAAGATGCCAATGAGGGTTCCCACAAAGGGGATCATCGATCCAATGGTCACGATCACAAACCAGAAAAACGCATCCTGGATGCCAAAGATCCAGAAACCCACCAGCGCCACCAATCCCTGCACCAGCGCCACCAACGGAATGCCCAAGGCGTTGGACCTTACCATGGCTTGGATCTCTCGCCCGATGATCTTGAGGTTGGGCTTGCTCACGGGCAGGTAGTCTCCCACAGAATTCTGTATCATCCTACGGTCGGTTAGCATATAATAAAGCATAAAATACATCAGTCCCACAGCAATGAACACGTTAAAGGTGCTGCCCGCAAAGCTTTGCAAATTATTGGATAACCAGGAAGAAATGGCCCCCACATCGATCTCCGATGCCAGGTCGTAGCCAAACTGGTCTTCCCAAATGCCTAACTGACTCTTCACCGCGGCCACTACCTTTTCCGAATTCTGTACGGCACTGCCGATCTTATTACCCAGCATAATGAGCAGCCCCGTGGCCGGCAACAAGATGCCCACGAACGAAACCACACATAGCAAGGTGGCCGCCAGCCAGGGCTTCCAGCCCTTGCGCACCAGTTTCAGCATCCAGCCACGCATGAGCACGTAGATGGTAATGGCTCCTAAAACCCCGCTAAAATAGGGCAGAAGCTCCCGAAAGATCAGACCACCCATGATGATCACGATGAACAACACAAAGGTCTGTCGAATGATATTTTGTGGTATGGTTTTCATAATCAGCTTGCGAATAATTGATCTATATTTTTAAAGGCTTTGAACTCCAACGCGTTCCCCGAAGGGTCTTTGAAGAACATGGTCGCCTGCTCGCCCACTTCCCCCTCGAAGCGTACATAGGGTTCGATCACAAATTCGATCCCTTGCAGTTTTAGTTTTTCTGAAAAAACCTCGAAGGTCTCCATGTCCAGTACTACCCCGAAGTGGGGGATGGGTACTGCTTTTCCATCCACGGGGTTGGTGTCGGTATCCGAAGCATCCGTTTCCTTCAAATGGATGACCAGTTGATGTCCAAAGAAGTCGAAATCCACCCAATGGTCGCTGCTTCTGCCTTCGGTACAACCCAAAACGTCCCTGTAAAAGGTGCGATTGGCAGGAATATCGTTCACTGGGATGGCAAGATGGAAAGGTCGTAGTTCATTCATGATGTTCGGTTTTGAAATAAATAGTTGATGCTCACGGTCGCCAGTTCATTGTCCGGAAACTTCGACGCATGCGCCGGAGCCGGATGCAGGCCAATTTCAGAAATAACACGAGTAAATACCTCCAATTCGAGGATGTACTGATCGCTAAAGCCATGTGTTGCATCGTAGGCCGTAGCTGCGGTTTTCCCGATGTTGCGGGCAGCGATCTTCGGATCGATGGTGTGCAATTCTATAAGAAGCAATCCAAATTTATGGATGTACGGCTTCCAGTTCTCAAAATGCTCCTTCAGGTTTTGTTCCACTTCCGTATTGGAAAGTCGCTTGCCGCCCGAGGCAAAAGCGCCGGTAGAGGTGCTTGTTGCGCTTTCATTCACCTGCTGGGGTGTCGTCCATGGGCGGTTGTGGTCCAGGAAGGTGCGCACATTGAGCAGTTCGCTCAATTCGATATCGTAATTGTTCTGTATGTCTTCCTGCAATTGTTTTGGGTCTCCTATGTCTCCCCAGATCACTTTGGCCCAGATATCAGCCTTTACAAGGTTGGAACGAGTCACTTTCAGTGCCGCCCGGTTGTAATCTACTCCTACCAAAAAGAGCGGATATTCGTCCAGCAAGGCCCCGCGCTTGGTGCGTTGCTCGATCACTTCGAACAGGTGGATCAGGAAGGCTCCATTGCCACAACCCATGTCCAAAATGCCTTTGGGCTGTTCCTCGATGGGTTTGTTGAAAAGCGAGATAATGATCTCGTCGATCTTCTTGAAGTAGGAGGAATGTGCTCCACCACTTCCCCAAACGTTCATCTCTCTGTCCACGTGGATCTCATGTGCCGTGGGTATCGAACTCTTAAACAGCAGCGCGTTGCCAAACATGAGTTCGTCCACCCGCCGAAACGTCGGGATATAGGAAACTGTTACCCCGTAGGCCGAGGAGCGACGCGCAAAGAAAAGCCCTTTTTCTGTAAAACGATAGTTGTCATTTTTTTTGCTGAACCAACCAAGATGACAAAAGAAATCCAGGATCTTGCTAAAGCTCACCGGATCTTCGTGGAACTCGTCGGCACTAAAGGAGGCCTCCATAAAATATTTGTGAAACATGCCATCCATCCCCAGAAACACAGTGATCGGCCCAACAAGCACGCCTTCGATCTGCTTGGCGATCTGCGCTTCGATCTCATGGGTAAGCGGGTCATCAGATGCCGGCTCGTAATCCCTGTTCTTGTATTTATTAAAAATCCGACTCAATTGCACGAACTGCTCCTGCTCAAAATGCCGCGGGTGAAATTCCTCCGAATTCTTCAAAAACGCCACCACTTCCTGAAATCGAGGTGCGAGTCCAAAGGCAATTTCGCTCCTTTCATTTTTAGCGATCGTCACCTTGTTGGTCGCGTTGTCTACCTCATAGTCCAGCCATCCCTGTGAAGCCAGCATCCGCACGCCCACGTTCAGGTAACCGTTGTTGGCCTCAAACTTGGAAGCCAGCTCGTCGATCTCGCAGGAATTGGAATTCAGAATAAAATCAAACACCCCCTTTTCATGTAGCGCATAGGCTACGGGAGCGATCCCGATACCATCGAGATGTCGAAAAAGTTCGCTGCGATAAGTGGCTTTTTGTGAGGTGTTCAGCATAGTGGTTGATTGGTTT
>JBCCHR010000073.1:0-10779 GCA_039028655.1 Bacteroidota bacterium | reverse complement strand
TATTTACCTAAGTCTTCTGCCATATTTAAATGTTAAGAAAACGCTAACAAATAGACACCCATAAAGTTAATCGGATTCCCTTAATTGTCTGAATTTATGAGGGTTATTTATTAACAATGCTGTTAATAAACCTTATTAAGCTGAATGGGTAAGACTTTTAGTACAGAATACAGTCCAATCGATCCTTCAGAGGCTCCATAAATTGGAAATATTCCTCGTGATATGCCGGATCCAATGGCTTGGAAGCGGGAAGATCTTGAAGAAATGGATCCACCTGTTTCCCGTTTTTCCAGAATCGATAGCACACATGGGGGCCACTGGTGTTACCGGTCATACCAATCCACCCGATCACGTCTCCTTGTCGCACGAAATCTCCAACCCGAGCGTTGCGCTTTTGCATATGAAGGTACTGAGTCTCGTAGGTGCCGTTGTGCTTGATCTTCACGTAGTTGCCATTGCCTCCACGACGTTCCGATTTGGTCACTAGCCCATCGGCCGTGGCCAGGATGGGCGTGCCAACGGGTGCGGCAAAATCGGTCCCAAGATGAGGTCTTCGTTTATAGCCGTAGTAGGCGATTCTGCGATTGATATTGTAGCGAGAAGAAATACGGCTGAACTTTACCGGCGCCTTAAGGAACGCCCTGCGAAGATTCTCGGCTTTTTCATCATAATAGTCGGAAACAATATCTGTTGTGTCAACTTTTGGCTCAAAATTAAAAGCGTAAAGCGGTTTGCCGCGATGTTCAAAATAGGCTGCTTTAATCTCATGCAGACCTGCTGGAATGGTATCGCTAATGAACTTCTCCGTATAAACTACTTTGAAATTGTCCCCGGCCTGCAACTTAAAAAAATTGACCGTCCAGGCGTAAATGTTTGCCAATCGATCGGTCATATAAGGGCTCAAGTTGTTATCAGCCATGGTTTGGGAAAGCGAACTGGTAATCACCCCGGATGCTTCTTTTTCAACATAATTTACAGGCTTGCTATCGTTCACTACGGAAATACTGTCGCGCAGGTCCACCACCACGTAGTCCACTTTGTTTCGCTCATAAATAAAGACTTCCGTTTTCTGAAGCGAATCCTTCGAATTGAGCAATACATAGGGTTTACCGGCCACCATGCGTCTTACGTCGAAGCTGTCCTTAAAGGTAGTCGCTACTTCGAAAATCTTGTTCTGATTCACTCCGTGCTCGTTCAGGATGCCGCCAAAGGTATCACCGGGTCGTACCGTATCCCGAACAACGTCAAAATCATTCAGAATAAAACCATATTCAGAAATAAGGGGAGGTGTTTCTGCTACTATGGTATTGGTGATATCATCCAAATTATTGCCCTGGTCCTCACAGGAGGTGATGAGCAAAGTAAGTAGCAGAAGTATAAATAGATTCTTCAAGGTATTGGTTTGTTGAGCTAAACGTCCTGGCCCCAGTCTTCAATCTCCTTTTCGGTCCAAACCGACGGGAAAAAGATACGCTTCTGGTACTTTGGAAGCATATACTTGGCCCAATCGCTGCCTCCGGTGGCTGCTTCCGGTTCTTTTCCGTGATTCAGATATTTGACTGCCGTATTGTAATGAGCCATTACCCAAGTAACGTTAACTGTGTAATCATAGTGCCTCATGGCTTTTCTCAATTCGGGGTCTTGCCTGATCTCTTCCGGAAGGTTCATGAACTTGGCATACAAATTTATGGTATTATATTCTTTTGTAAAGGCTATAAATTCATTTTTGTATTTTTCTTCAAAGGCTTTGAGCAAATAGCTCTTCTTTCCGGTCCTATAGTCCTTTCCTGCGGCTTGCCAGTACAAATGCTCCAGTGCATGCTCATAGGGTGTGTCCCTGTCGATCGTTTCCCTGAAGCGGGCATCGATCAGGTTGATCAGGTCGGTAGAGGCAAATTCGATCTTACGGTATTGCGCACTCTGGAAACCACTGGCAGGTGTGAGGGTATTTCTGAATTTCAGGTACTGCTCCACTTCCATGCCTTCCGTCATGATATTGAAGGAGGAAGTAAGCATGTCGAAGTAGCGACTCACGCGCATCAGTCGTTCCGAGAAGAATTTGGGTTGTAAATTCTCGTGATGGGATATTTGCTGAATTTCCCACAAGATCATCTTGAATAAGAGTTCATTCACCTGGTGGTACATGATAAACACCATCTCATCCGGAAGGGTCGTACGCTGTACCTGCAGGTTAAGCAGGGCGTCTGTTTGAATATAATCCCAATAGGTAATAGGTTCGCCGTACAACAACCCCTCTAAATGGGTGTCTAGGTCCTGCCCCATGGCGTCGTACTTGGCCTTGAGTTGTTCTAGTAGTTGGTCAGTTTCCGATTGTTTTTCCATTTAATTCTTTACATGTATTCTGAAGGAATTCTTTAATCCCTTGAATTCGGTCAACGAAGCTTTAAGGGATCCCACCGCGAGATCGGCTTTGATGAGCAGCGGCATCCGATTATCGTCGTCGCTCACCCAAACAGTGAGGCTCTCCTTTTCCTTAAAAACACGCCCCGATTGCACATAGGGTCTGAATTTTAAGCTGGGCACCTTCCCGAATTTGGTCCGGATGATCTCCCTGCCCAAAAATTTGAGCCGGAACTTGTAGTTCTCCTTATCGAAGAACATATTCATATCTACGGTTTCTCCTTCCTGAATGGTGGAAATGTCCAGATGATTGCGAAGGTAGTAAAAAGCGGAAACCATATCCTGCGCATCCTTCGGAAAATCCACCCATTCCTTGGTTTTATGTTTTTTATTATTGACAAGTGCCTTGCCGTTCTCGTGATCAAAATCTATTTGAATGTCCTTGGTATGCCCACCTTCATCAATTTTTCTAATAAATCGATACGGGAGATCACTGTTCTTATCGATATACGACTGATAATCGTCTTCCACCTTAAAGAACGCACGGGAAAGTCCTACGGTTCGACCATAGCCTTTAACGTGATACACTTCTTTGCCATCCAACACCTCGTTATTTACCTCCAGGGTGGCATATCCGGCAGTCACAAAGCCATAGTGTACCCTAAACTTAAACCATTCTCCCTCATCATAAGCTCGGTTCTGAGCCAAGGAGGTAAAGGTTACCAGGCAAAGTAGTATCGTTAAAAGATGTTTCATTTCATTTGGGTTTTGAGGTCAATGCTGTGGTATTTGCAAGGACTGTTCCAAAAACAAAAACTCCACCTTTTTTAGACGATGGAGTTTTTGCTTCGTTACATTGCTCACAGTGTTCCTCTTCGGGCTTGTTGCCTTTCGATCGCTTCAAACAATGCCTTGAAATTCCCCACGCCAAAGGATTGCGCCCCTTTTCGCTGGATAATTTCAATAAAAACGGTAGGGCGATCTAAAACATTGTGCGTAAACAATTGCAGCAAATAACCTTCCTCGTCGCGGTCGATCAATATGCCATGCTTTTTGAGTACTTCAATGTCCTCGTCGATCTCTCCCACTCGTTCCATTACATCGTCATAATAGGTGTCAGGAACGTATAAGAATTCGACACCTCGCTCACGCATGGCGGAAACAGTGGCTACGATATCATCGGTGGCCAGAGCCAGGTGTTGCACGCCGGCACCGTTGTAAAAATCAAGATACTCCTCGATCTGCGACTTCTTTTCGGCTTCCGCAGGTTCGTTGATCGGAAACTTGATACGACCATTCCCGTTGCTCATTACCTTACTCATCAAAGCGGTATACTCGGTCGAAATTTCATCATCGGCAAAGGATATGATCTGAGCAAATCCCATGACTTCCGCATAAAATTTACACCACTTGTTCATTTGATTCCATCCAACGTTTCCTACGATATGGTCTATAAACTTCAATCCCACCGGGGCCGGATTGTAGTGCGAATCCCATTTTTCGTAACCGGGCAGGAATATGCCATCATAGTTCTTGCGTTCGATGAACAGGTGTACCGTCTCTCCATAGGTGTAGATACCGGATTTGATCACGTACCCATGTTCATCCTCTTCCCGGGTGGGCTCCAAATAAGGCCGCGCACCTCTCGAAGTGGTCTCTTCGAAGGATTTGGTCGCATCCTCCACCCATAATGCGATTACCTTGGCTCCATCGCCATGCTCGTCCAGGTGTCGGTTGATGTCTCCTCCCTTGTTCATGGGAGTGGTAAGTACCAGACGGATCTTATCCTGTCGCACCACATAGGAAACCCGATCTTTCAAACCGGTCTCCAATCCGGCATAGGCTTCAGATTGAAATCCGAAGGCACTCTTATAGTAATAGGCGGCCTGCTTGGCGTTACCCACGTAAAATTCGACATAATCGGTTCCGAGCAGCGGTAGAAAATCCTCTGCGTCGTCAAATAGTTTCTTAAGGCTATATTCTGTGTTTTGTAGATTCTTTAAATCTTTAATTTCTCTTGCCATGATTCATATATTTTATTGAAAATTATTTTTTCGTTTCTGAATAAATAACTCTCAAGATTACCACATCGCTCTAATATGTGCCGTTATCGTCATTCCAATACTCATTCTTCCAACCAGGATTGATAATAGCTGTCGTCGGCAATTTTCAAAGCCTCTTCTGTTACCTGCAATGGTTTGAAGGTATCCACCATCACAGCCAACTCGTCCGTCTTGGTTTGCCCAATGCTTCGCTCGGTGGCTCCCGGATGCGGCCCGTGCGGAATCCCGGCCGGATGTAGCGAAATATGACCCGCATCAATGTCGTTTCTACTCATAAAATCACCATCTACGTAGTACAACACCTCATCGCTGTCGATGTTGCTGTGATTGTAAGGCGCCGGAATGCTGAGTGGATGATAGTCGTACAACCGCGGCACAAAACTGCATACCACAAAAGCATCGGTCTCAAAGGTTTGATGAACCGGTGGTGGTTGGTGAATTCGGCCAGTGATGGGCTCAAAATCGTGAATGGAGAAGGCGTACGGGAAATTGTACCCATCGTAGCCCACCACATCGAAGGGGTGTGAGGCATACACGATCTCGACGATCTCATCATTCTTTTTGATCTTCATCAGGAATTCGCCCATTTCATTATAGGTCTCTAATTCCTGAGGCTTTCGAATATCACGCTCACAAAACGGTGAATGTTCTAACAACTGTCCAAACCAGTTGCGATAGCGCTTGGGGGTATAGATAGGACGATACGACTCAACAATAAACAATCGATTGTCTTCATCGTTAAATTGCATTTTGTAGATCATACCCCTGGGAATCAACAAATAATCCCCATATTTAAAATCCAGGTTCCCCATATGGGTGCGGAGTTTCCCACTACCCTTGTGGACAAAGATCAACTCGTCGGCATCGGTGTTTTTATAAAAATAATCTTCCTGAGACTGCTTGGGTGCTGCCAGGATGATATTGCAGTCGCTGTTGGTAAGAATCACCTTTCGGCTGTCCAGATAGTCATTCTCAGGTGGGACCTGAAAACCCCGGAACCTGTAGGATTGCATATTGTTGGCTTTGGCCACCTTGGGCGCCACACTGTATTGCTTGTTGATCGACTTGACCATGGTGGGTCGTTGTTCGTGGTACAGGTTACTGTACATTCCGTCGAACCCGATGGTACCGAAGAGCTGTTCCGAATAAAGGGATCCATCCGGCTTTCGGAATTGCGTATGTCGTTTGGGAGGTATCTTCCCTAATTTGTGATAAAATGGCATGGTAGTAAATTTACGTTAGTACTTGTTGTTCAGCATAAAAATGAAGCTCCCTACTCGGGGTTCCTTTTCACCAAAACTTCGAGGAGTAATAATCTATTGATACAAGTCCTATTGGCCATACTACAAATATCGTAAAAATTTGCATGCCACGGGCGGATAACTGCCTAAAAACGAAACCCTACGTTCACATGCCATTCGTCGGTTTTACGCTCGGGCGAGTAGGCATATTTGATCTCGATAGGCCCGAAGAATGTCTCCAAACCATAGCCCAGGGCATACCCACTGTAATCGATCCCATCGATCCATTCACCCCGTTCAAACAATTGATCGCCTACGTTGGCAATGTTGGCGGAGACATTGATGTGTTGTTTTTTAAAGATCTCGTAATCCAGTGTGAGGGTGGATTTCAAGTACGTATCACCTCGCAGACTCAGGGATTCGTACCCAAAGAAAGGCACGATGTTGTTAAGGGGCCTGTAACCATATCCACCGACAAAAAAGTCGAGCGATTGGGTCCCTCGATCCCCTAATTTAAAACCGCCTTCGGTACCTACCACCACTGTAAATTTAGGCGATAAGGAGAACGCATAATGCGCCTGGGCCTTGGCAATTGAATAAGGGTCGAAGTTCTCATTTCGCCCTTCGGAAAACAGGTACCAATGAAAATCGCCTTCAAAATACAATCCTTTGTTGGGGAAAAATCGATTGTCGAAGCTATCGTACTTCAGTACACCATAAGTGCTAAAATAACTGGTGTTCTCAAACACGGTTCTCGGCCTGTTATTCTCGTCAAGACCAATGGTTTCAGAAAAAAACCGCAGCCATTTATGCTCGGCCCCCATCCGAAGTAAAAATGTTCGCTGGAATAGGGTTTGTACGAAAAGTTGGTTGGTAAAATCGTTGTAGTTGAGGCTTAGTTTGTTTACCTGCAGTCCCTCATTGAGCGACTCGGTCTCGCGAATAAAATCGACTGCCACATCTTTCTCAAAGGCTGTAAACGCGGAAGAAAGCCCAACACTCCAATAGAATCCCTTGTCGATGTAATAGTCAAAATTATACCTCAGGTTGTCTCCCACTATCAAATCCAGGGAAGCGACGTCGTTATTCGTGAACAAGCGCTTACGGGTGATGTTGAACAGCGCGGCGGTTTGATACAGATCGTCATAATGTACCCCCAATCGCAACAATGTTCGGGATTCACTTTCCCGCAGTTGGAATTGTATGGAATACTCGTCGCTGTTATCCGGATCCTGCTCAAACCGATAGTCGATTCCTTCGTAATTCCCGGTAGCCGACAAATTATTAACCCCTTCACTAAATTTCTGATAACTGATTTGAGCGGGCGTACGCAGCTTTAGTTTGCCCAAAACGTAGGAGCGGGTGTAATTTTCGTTTCCGTGGATCCCAACGTCGTTCACGTAGAAGGATTCTCCCATGCTCAAATTTACAGGTGCGGGATCTCGTTGCTCCTGGCGCTTTGCCGTCGCTTCCAATACTTCACGATACTTCGTTGCCGCATCTACCCCCGATTGAACGATCTGTCTACCTTCAGCAAAAGCCACCAAATTAAAATCGTCTATGAGCGGATGGATGTAAATATCGGTTCGTTTTCGTTTTTCGACCATGTCGTTGATCGTACGGTAGTTGTTGATCTGCACCATCACTTCAAGGGCCGATTTTAACTCCTCCCGGTCCCTCAGGTCGTCCTGTACGTCCACGCCGATCACCACATCGGCACCCATGGCCCGAACCCGGTCTACCGGATAATTGTTCACAACGCCTCCATCTACATAAATGGTGTCGTTGATGGTCACCGGACTGAACAAAGAGGGCAGAGCTCCACTCGCGGTTACCGCCCGAGGCAAGTATCCATTGTCAAGGATCACCTCCTTCCCCGTTTCCACGTTGGTGGCAACACAAAAGAACGGTATGGGCAATTCGTTGAAATCGTCCACGTCCTTCACGTGTAGCAAAAGCTTGGAAAGTAAATTATACACATTCTGGCCCCGTGATATCCCGGATGGGAAATCGATCTTAAAATCGTCAAAAGGCAGCGTCACCGCGTACTTTTCAAAATCGGTTCGCTCGGTAAATGTTTTTGCTGTTCTGGGCACCTCATCCTGAATCAGGGTATCGAAGTCGAGAGTCCTGAAGATCGAATCCAGCTGTTGCGCTTTATATCCGGAGGCATACAACGCTCCAATGATCGCCCCCATACTGGTTCCGCCTATATAATCGATCCTGATCCCCGCCTCCTCGATCACCTTCAAGGCCCCAATATGAGCCAACCCCTTGGCTCCTCCTCCACTAAGCACCAAACCAACTTTGATATCTTCCTGGTCGGTCTCCTGTGCCAAAATGCAGGAAAACGACAACAACAGCAGTATGAGAAGTGTTTGTTTCAATTTTTTTTTATTCTGAAGAATATTTCGCTGCACCCCTAAGGGTACTTATCATAAGACGCCCCTAGTTGAAATATGCTACAATTTTTTTTGCCCGGCTTGCGCCGATCACTTGTTCCAACTCATCGAAGCCCGCTTCACTAATGCGTTTAGTGCTTTTAAAATGCTTCAACAATTCGATCACCGTTTTCTCTCCGATCCCCGGGATAGTTTCCAAGGCCGAATCCAAAGCTTCCTTGCTTCGTTTGTCTCGGTGGAAACTGATACCAAAACGATGCGCCTCGTTCCTTAATTGTTGGATGATCTTTAAGGTTTCCGATTTTTTGTCCAAATACAGGGGTATGGGGTCGTCCGGATAGAACAACTCTTCCAATCGTTTGGCAATACCAACGATGGCGATCTTTCCGCGTAGTTCCAGTTTTTCAAGGCTCTTCAATGCCGATGATAACTGTCCCTTCCCCCCATCTATGACTATAAGCTGCGGCAAAGGTTGCTTCTCCTCCACCAATCTTTTATAGCGCCGATACACCACTTCTTCCATGGACGCGTAGTCATCCGGGCCCTCCACGGTTTTTATGTTGAACTTACGATAGTCTTTTTTACTGGGTTTACCATTTTTAAAAACCACACAGGCAGCCACCGGATGGCTCCCCTGTATATTACTGTTATCGAAACATTCGATATGTCTTGGCTCTTCACTCAATCGTAAATCTTCCTTCATTTGCGCCATGATCCTGTTCACGTGCCTATCAGGATCGACGATCTTGGCCTGTTTAAAACGCTCCATCCTGTAGTACTTGGCATTTCGGGTAGACAATTCCAGGATCTTCTTCTTGTCTCCCGTCTTTGGGACATGAACTTTTACTCCTGCCTCCGTGTTCAACGGGAACGGGACATAGATTTCCTTACAGATCGAATGGAAGCGGGTCCGCAATTCAACCACGGCCAATTCCAACAATTCCTGATCGGTTTCGTCCAGCTTTTTCTTGATCTCCAAGGTGTGGGACCTAATGATACTTCCGTAGGAGATCTGTAAGAAGTTTACATAGGCGTAGCTTTCATCACTCACGATCGAAAACACATCCACATTGCTGATCTTCGGATTGACCACCGTGGATTTGGCCTGGTAGTTCTCCAACACGTCGATCTTTTCCTTCACTCGTTGGGCATCTTCGAAGCGCAGATCGGCCGCCAATTCCTTCATTTGCTTTTTAAATCGCGACAGGGAGTCTCGAAAGTTTCCCTTGAAGATATTTCGAATGGCCTCTATGTTCTCCATATAGGCTTCCTCATTTTGTTTGCCTTCGCAAGGCCCCAGGCAATTTCCCAGATGGTATTCCAGGCACACCTTGTACTTTCCTGCCTTTATTTTTTCTTCTGAAAGATCGTAATTACAAGTACGCAATGGGTAAAGTCCTTTGATAAGGTCCAGCAAGGTATGCACCGTTCTCATATTGGTATACGGACCAAAGTACTCGCTGCCATCTTTGATCAGGTTTCTCGTCGAAAACACCCTTGGAAACCGTTCCTTCTTGATACACAGCCAGGGATAGGTCTTGTCATCCTTGAGCATTACATTGTACTTGGGCTGGTATTTCTTGATCAGGTTGTTTTCCAGTAGCAGGGCATCGGTCTCGGTGGCCACCACAATATGTTTGATGGTGTGAATGCGTTTCACCAGCAATCGGGTGCGAGCATTGTCGTGCTGCTTGGTGAAATAGGACGAAACCCGCTTCTTAAGATTCTTTGCCTTCCCCACGTACAACAATTTATCCTCCTTGTCGTAATACTGATAGACTCCGGGGTCGTTGGGCAGGGTGGTGATCTGTAATTTAACGGATGCTTCGGCCATAGTTCAAAGATAATTCATGTTTTGCATTCTGAAGCCCGCAATGAGTCATTATGATCATGGCGATGCTGGACCCTCGGCCCGCACCTGCCGGAGAACGTCGTGAACTTCAGACTTTTTACCTAAATTGCAGGAACTAAGTACCACTCAATGAACATCGCCGTACTCTCCAGAGGAGAACAATTGTATTCTACGCAAAGCCTTCTGAAAGCAGGGCTGGCCCGTAATCACAATATGGAAGTACTGGACCCGGCCTACTGTACCCTGGTGATCGAGAATAAAAAATCTCTTTTGCTTTATTGCAATGAACCGGTGGACGACCTGCATGCGGTGATCCCTCGAATTGGTGCGTCGCATACCTATTACGGTTCCTCTCTGGTTCGCCATTTTCAATCCATGGGTGTTTTTTGCGCAGTAGAGGCCGAGCCCATCCTACAATCCCGAAACAAATGGACCTGCTTCCAGGTATTAGCCAAAGCCGGTATCCCGGTACCCAAGACGATACTGGGCAATGCCTATGATGTAGAAGCGGTGTTGTCACATTTTGGTTCATTACCGGTGATCATTAAACTATTGCAAGGAACCCACGGAAATGGTGTGGTATTGGCCGAAACCTATTCGTCGGCCTTATCGACCATCGAAACCATGAAGGCTGCCAAAAATCGCTTTGTAGTGCAGGAATACATTGCAGAGTCGGAAGGCTCCGATCTGCGAGTGATCGTGGTCGATGGCGAGGTGGTGGCGGCCATGAAACGACAGAGCAAGTCGGGCGATTTTAGGTCCAACCTTCATCGCGGCGGAAGCGCTGAGGTAGTCGCCCTATCCCACCAGGAAGAGAACCTGGCTTTAAGAGCCGCCAAAGCGCTGCGATTGGGTGTTTG